>JAFVMP010000001.1 GCA_017506845.1 Campylobacter sp. | reverse complement strand
TTTTGCGTTAATATAATATAAGCAAAATTTCTTTTTTTTAAAAAAAATTACACTCATCAAAGCACCTATTTATCGTATTTCAAGACATAATTAATAAAAATATTAAGTTAATATATATTAACTTGTAGCTAATATATATTAGCTTAGATGTTGATGCTATAGTATTTTTATAGTATTTTTATTTTTTTTAAATTAAATTAGACAAATCCCTATTTATAGGCATTTATTTAAGATTTTTTATTAATTTTTTTATGAAAAAATATTAATTTATTTTTATAAGTTTTATTCTTAAAGGGAAATTTTCTTAAGTCATTATAGTTAGATTAATAAAATAATTAACTTAATGGATTTTATATAGATCAAGTAGGATGAGAAAATTCGGTTACAATAATATATAGGAAATTTTTTTAAAAATAGCCTTGTAAATACCATAAAATCGATATTTAAGTATTTTTTAATTTTTCACTGGTGAAAAACAATCAGTCTGTATAGCAAAACAATCAGTCTGTATAGCAAGAAAAAAAGCGGTAAATTTTTAGTTTTTTTAATAAAAATGTATGATTTTTAAATTATTTTTGTGTATTTACGCAAAGAAATTCACTTAAGTTTTAGATTTTTAAATTATTTTTGTGTATTTACGCAAAGAAACAATTATTTTATGAAAAAGTATGTTATAATACTATAATTTTTTTTAGGAGAAAGAAAAATGCAAAACGAGATAGAGATTTTAGACGATAATAAAAAATCTACAACTATTTATACACAAGAAATAAATAATGTTGATTTTACTACAGGTGAGTTGATAGATAAAAAAGAGATAAAATTTGTAAAAGAAAAAAGCAGACACGGCTTTATACAGCTTTATATCGATAATATTGGTTATTTATCAAGTAAAGCTATTTCAAATATTGAAAGACAAAGTCTTATTTTTATATTATCGCAAATCACTTTTTTAAATGTTGTAAAAGTTAATGGCTCACTTCGTAAGCTTATAAAAGTTGGAACAAATTTGTCTGATAGCTCTATATCAAGAGCATTAAGTGGCTTAATTGAAAAAAATATTTTATTAAAAATAGATGAAAAGTATAGTGATAAATTTGGCATAAAAGCATATATTGGAGATGAATATCTCGTCAATCCTCAGCTTGTAGGCAAAGGCAGTTTCAATGAAATGAAATCTTTAAGACAAACAATAATAACTAATTTTGATTTTAATACGCTTGAAATGAAACAACAAATGCAAATTGAAACGAAATATGATGGTTTTGATGAAATTGCAGATAATTTAGAAAAACACGAAATAAAAGAAATAAGACAAGGGAGAAGTAATGACGGCAAATACCAAAACACAGAAGTTGTAATAGCCGAAAAAAACAATATAATTAACGCTGGAATAATAGAGCCTACAAAAAATACAAAAGTTGATGATATAGATAAAGAAGATGATAATTTATTTTCATCTATTTCAAATGGTAATTTAGACGATAAAAAAGGGGCTGATATAATAGTAAATGAATTGGTGAATGATATCGCAAATGAAGAAAAGTTGGATTTTGTTGCAAGTGCTTATAAATTTTATGGAAAAGAGATCAATGAAATAAATAATAATATAAAAGAATATTTTTATAGAAATCGACTAGAGATTTTAGATGATATATCTAAATTAATTTTTAATTGCGAATTTCAATCAATTGAGCCAAATAATAGAAAAAAAATTGCTTGGATTTTAAATGGCTTTGAGGTCGTGGCTATAAATGAATTAGATAAATTTTTGGTAGGTTAAAAAGCGTTAAAGTATATAAAATGAATAATGTGAATAATACCCAAAAAAATGTTGAGAAACAAAATAAAAAAACATCTCGTATGATTACTCGTGAAGAGTTTGAAAAAACTAGACAATATGGATTAGAAAAACTAAAAGATCCAGAAATTAGAGCTGTATTTATGCGTTTAAAAGACAAATAATGAATTATTTTGATTTTATGGTTTTTTGAGCGTGAAAATAATAGGAGAATTGATGTCAAAGCTTGATGAAAAAAAAGAAAGATTAGGGCTTCTGAAATTTTGGCTTGGGATAATTGTAGGCTCTTTTTTTGCTAATGTTGCTTGGTTAGCTACAAATTATAACAAAGCTGAAATTTTGATCGTTTTAGGTTCGATTTTGTCTATATTGTTTTTAGCAATTTCTTTTATCTTTATTAATAAAAAAATTGCTAAAACATTAGGAGATTTATAAAATGATGACTTTTGTAGTTTTTGGTATTATAGTTCTTGGATTTGCTGGAATTGCCTACACTGCGATTAAAATTGCCATTGATTGACTTATTTCTCTTTTTTCTTTTTTTAAATGTGTGTGGTGTGCGAGAATAAACAGCAAAATAAAAAAATAGAGAGGCTCAACTTAGTTGATACTTGCCTAAGTTGCCAAGATAAGTATCAAGAAATTGTGAATGAAATCGCAAATCAGCTTTAAAAATCACGATAATGGGCAGAAAAAACCTCAAGAAGCTCAAGAAATAAGAGAGAAATTTTGAAAGAATTATAATAATGCAAATAATTATTTTTGATAAAATATAAATTATTCTGAATAATTAATAATAATATTAATTAGTATTAATTTATATTCAGAATATTAAATATTCTGAATATAATATGTTTTATCTATTTTTAATTATTTTATCAATGCCTAAATCATCGTTATCGTTAGTATTGTTATTATTTTCTTCAATAGTAATATTTTGTTTGTTTGTAGTATTTTCTTGATAATTTTGGCTATGATTTGGCTTGTTGCTCAAGACTTCCATTAGAATTTGAATTTGTGAGTTGCTTTTTTCTAGCTGAGATTTTAAAAATTCTACATTTTCATTACTAGCTTTCAGCCTTGAGTTTTCTTCTAACAATCTTTGATTCATCTGATTTTGTTTTTCTAGCTCATTTTTAAAAAATGATATTTCTGACTCTAATGATGGAATAGAATTTACTTTTTCAGTTAAATTTTCATTTTTTTCTTTTATTTTTTCTAATTCAAGCTCAAAATCTTTAATCAATTCATTACTTTCTGCAATAGCTTCATCTCTTTCATTTAAAAGTTTTTCAAATTTCTCTGTAATTTCATCGATTTTAGCATTTGTGCTGTTTGTAAAATCATCTGCTTGTTGTTCTAAAATACTTTGAAACTCTTCTTGTTTATTTGATAAATCTTCATTTAGTCTTGTAACTTCAGCACTTTTTTTTGCCACTGCTGATTTTAGTTCGCTTATGTAATTATCTTTTTTTTCTAATACATCGTTATGGGATCTAATGTTTTCATTTAGATCTTTCACTACAGATTTTAACTCTAATATTTCATCATCTTTTTGTTTAGAGTTTAAAATATCTTGTGTAAATTGAAAACTAGCAAATCTAATAGTATCTTCATTCCCATATTTTTGTCTTATATAGTCTAAAGAGTCAATTAACGATCCGCTTTCTTGCATATTTCTCTTTAAATCAAAATAAGCATTCTCACTATCTTTTTGAGCTTTTTTCAATCTAAGCTCTGTTTTTTCACGCTCTTTTTGCCTATAAAGCTCAAAGCTTTTTTCTATTATATCATTGATACTTTGTTGGGTGATAGTTTTGTTATTCATACTGATTTCTTCTATAGATTCAGCATTTGATACATCTAGTTTAGTAATGTTTTTAGCTGATTTTTCATTGCTTCTTATTGTGATATTTGCAAATGCGTTATCTATTTGCTTATCGTTACTTCCAGCTTTTAACGAATTTCTACGACTGTTATTCTCAGATTTTATCTCTTTACTGGCAATTTCACTAGCTTGTTTGCTAATTTTTTCTTTTTCCAAAGCTTCTTTCTTCTCTTTTATGCTTAAATTAGCGTAATACATTATCTCATCTAATGACTTTTTTTTCAGTTCTTTACTATGTCCATTGAAATATTCACAAGAAAAATTATCATTTTTAAATCCAGCGTTTGAAAGCTTAAAAGCAAAATCAGATATAAATTTAGCAGAGATAAAATTGTTATCCTTTGCGGATGAAAAATTTTCAATTATAGTTGCTCGCTCTCTAGCATTTGTTATAACATATTTATCATCTTCTTTATAGATACCTCTTTTACAATAGAAAAGTTCTAAATCATCATTATCTATGTTTTTAAGATATAGAAATGAATTTGAATTTAAATCTAAAAAAATATCTTTAATAGCTTTTTTATCGTCTTCATTGGCAAAATTTGACATATTAAATGTAAGTTTGTAAAAATCATTTTCATTGATTTTTGGTAAAGACTTAGCGTTAATGCAATTTAGTAGCTCTTTATCAAAAGAAGATATATTGCCATTTTTAAAATTTTCTATGATGGTTTCTCTAATTACATTAGCATTTTCTAATAGTTCAGCTACATCATTTTGCTGAAACACATAGTCTAAATTTAAACTTTTAACATATTGAACATATTCATCTTGAGTTCCTTTAAAATGCTCATATAAAGCATAAAAATAAGGAATTGAAATTTGAAAATCTACATTTAATTCTTTTATGTCAGCTTCTCTGTTTGAAACGATTATATCCATTTTTTGTCCTTTTTATTTAGATTTTAATAAAATTCCGAAAAATTATGTTAAAAGATTACTTAAATTTCGTAAGTTTTCGTTTTTTATACATTTTTAATTTCATCTCAAAATTATTATAAACTATTTTATTCTTATTTTTCTTTTTCTTGCTATATTGATTGATTATATCTTGAACTCTATTATCGCTATGATTTTTTATAGAATTTACAAAATTACTTTTGTATTTATTTGCCAATTTCTTTATATCATTTATGTTAAATTCTTGAGCTTTTTTGAGCTTTTGTTGTTTTTTATGCTCTTCTATATCTTGGGCAGTTTTTGTATTTGTGATTTCTGTTTCTAGATCCAATTCGATGATTTGGTCTGTAATTTGATAAAGAGGAACGAAATTTTTCTTGCTCATAGCACTTTGAATATCTATTTCATATCCTAAATCTACAATGATTTGAGCTATTACTTGTTCAGCAATATCTGCATTCACGCCAACATACTGAATATGTGGGCTATTGATTTCTCTATCTTGCAAGTGTATTTCAGCTACACCATAGCAATTGTTGTCTAAAAGCTTTTTAAACAAGATTTTTTCTAAATTTATAATATCATCTTCATCTAAGCTAATATTTCTGCACCAAATATTTGCGGTTTTTAAATCACCCAAATCTCTTAAATATGATATTAATTTCTTTTTAAATGCCAAAAATCCATTTTTGGCATTTGGATTTTCTTGTTTGTTCTTGATAATTACTGCTAGTTCATCTAATAAGTCTTTTCTTAAATTTTCATCCTCTAAAATAAATATAGCATCTTTGAATTCTCTAAGAAATGATTTTGATTTAGGTTTTCTAGCTGGTTGTAACATTATTTTTGCTTTCTTGTTTGCTTATGAGTGTATTCATTGTTTAAGCCTATATTCCTAAGTATTTATCTCTTAGATAATCTGCGACTTCTTTTGTGATTTCATAACTATTTAGATTGTTGCTCTTTTGCTTTCTCTTCTTTGATAAAACGCTCTATAAGTGTTTTGAGAAAGATGATTCTATATGATAAATATTTTTCACAATATTTATCTATTTTAGCAATTTCATCAAGTGTAAAGTAAAATGCTATACTTTTATTTGTTTTCTTTCTATATTGTTTCATTTTTTATCCTTTAAAATTATTGAAAAAATTATTGACTAGTTGTCTTGCTACAGCTGAACGCTTCAAATAATTCTTATGGCAATATTCATTGAAAAAATTCAAATCATCTTCATCTAGAACAATTGTGATTGGAAAAACTTTTCTATATCTGTTATAGTCATTCATAGCGTCTTCTTGCTCAAAAGAGCTTTCACTCTTATTGGCTTGTTCTAAAAAATCAATTTCAATTTCTTCTTTTTTCATTTTTGCTCCTTTTCAATTTCATCAAATAACGATGGTTGATTTTCTAAAATTTCTTTTTTATGTAGAAATTTTTTGTAATCATCTGTATTTAATAATAGTTTTTTTATGAATTCATTAGAGTTATCTAGCGAATTTAAAAATTCTTTGAGTGATTTTGAAATTCTAATAGAATGTATTACACTCTTTTGGTCTTTCATAACTTAGCTTTTAATCTTATTCAATAACTTATTATATTCAATAAAAAATTGCTTATAAGCGTTTTTTGATAATGGATTTTCATTATATAGCTCTGTAAAACTTCTACCATAAATCATCGCATTGCTAAAAATCATAGATGATTTAAAGTAAAAAACTTGATATTTTGATAAATATTTATTAATATTTTCTGCCAAATACTCTTGTTCTCTATCATTGCGATAATTTGTCGCCAATAAAATTATATTATTATTCACATTTTTCAACTCATTGATTGTTTCAAAAGTTTTAATTAACGAGTTTGAATTTGGCAAAATTGGTATTAGACAAAACTTACAATTTTTCACTATATCTAATACTCCACTTGCACTAAATCCACCAAAGTCATATACGCAATTATCAATATTATCAACTATTTTAGAAATTTTAGCTTTATTAGGATAAATCTTTTCTATGCAAGAGTTATCGTTACTTTGCAAATATAGATTTAAATCTTTGGCTAACGAAAAAGCAAATGGAGTTTTGCCAACACCACCTTTTTTCGAAAGTATTGCTATTTTCATATTAATTACTCCTAATTTAGTGATTTCAAATTATATATGATTATAATTTAAACTAAGTTTAAAAAATATAGATTTTTATAATAAATTATTCTGAATATTTATTAATAATATAGATTATTATTTTTTGTTATAAAAACTTTAAGCTACTTTTAAAATAACAGATTATTGAATTAGTTAGAATAAAACAAACAATCTAGAAAAATTTATGCACAACTATCTTATGATAAATTCTAAGAATAATTTTCTTATAGGTATAGCATTAAAAGATTTTGATATTTTAATGAATGAAGTTAATTTTTTTGAAAAATTAACTTCAAGAGCCAAAAGAGAAACAAGAAAATATTGTTAAAAAGATAATCATTAGTGAAATGAATAACTTTGAAAATATATATAAAAATATAAATCAAAAACAAGCATTAAATGAACAAATTATGATAGAATTAAAAACAAATTTAAAAGGAGAAGAGAATGTTGCAACAAATGATGATGAAATTTGATCAGATGCTAGACGAATCGGAGAACAATTTGCCTATGGAATTAGAAATCCACAAGATGATGATGTCATATTTTAAAATGAAATTAGCCGAAGCTCAAGCGAAATCGGATATTCAAATGATAAATTTGATACAAGAGCTTATCGACTTTCAAGCAAAAATGATAAAGATGACCAAAGAAGAGATAGAATTACTGAAATAGAACAATCTTTAGTCATTAAACAAATAGTTAGAAAATTATCTTCTATTTATCATATTGCAGATACTAATGATAATCCAAAAATTCATAGATATATTTCTGATAGATCTAAATTAGTATCTGAATTTACTTATCAAACGAAAAATACAACAATCAATTAAAAGTCTTTCTGAAGTATCTCAACCATAATAATTCTTATTGTTGAAAAATAAGAATTATTATTTTCAATAATGTATTTTTTTTTATTTACTTATAAGATAAAAAGAATTAATAAAAATAATTTTTAAGCTTATATTAATTTAAATTATCATATTATTTTTTATGAAAAATAAAAATATAAAGGGATTAAATTTGGAAAAAAGTTCTAAAGTATCGTTATATTTAAATGATGATGAATATAAATATATTGCAGATAACGCTACAAAAAATTTTATGCCAAATACGGCATATATTAAAAACAGAATTTTTAGCTCTATAGAGAGCAATCCAGAATTACTTGAACCAAAAGAGAAAGAAAAAAAACGCTTAAAAGTCATCGCAATTTCATTTAATAAAAATGAGATTGAAAAAATAGATGAATTAACAAATAAATTAAATATAAGTAGAAGTGCTTTAATTAAAAAAATAGTATTTAAGGATTATTCTAAGGAATAATAATACTATTTTGACTTATCTTGTGCCACACCAATTACTGGTTCGTAGCAGAAGATATTGTGTATTACAAAAATCACTCTTTATTATCTGTAGAATATAACATTCCTCTTCTAATTTTACCTAGATAAGAAGAATTAGTAGATAAATTCAAATTATACACCTGCAAGCATTTATTTGTTGCCTTCTAGCCACTCTTTGATATTTTCTATGCTCTTATCATATAGCATTGTGTCTCGTAAAATTCAGCTACTCTATCAATCGTTGGATAAATTGTAGATTTTTTAGAATAAGCAAAAACATTTTATAGTCTTTGCTTATTCTATTGGAAACCATTTCTATTATATCGTTTATTTATCTTTCTAAAATATCCAATGCTGGTAACTTCTCTATCAGCTCCACGCTACGCAAACTCACTTCAATGACCTTCATCATCAAATCAACTATATATCTTGGATCATCGCTATATAGGTTAGGGTCGTTAGTAATACCGCTATCTTCATCAGTCTTAACTTGATATCGCTCCATTACCCACGCTATAGCACTTTTGCCATTTACTATATAGTCATATGCTTTTTCATCTATATTGGCAATTACTATTTTGTTATTATAGATTATCTTGCTTGGTTTGTCTGTGATTTTGATATTTTTTTCAAAACGCATTTTATCTACTTTGAAATCATTATCGCTTAACTGCTCTGCTTGATCAAAAAGCGAATTTTGAGTTTTGGTAATTAGTTTAGCCTTGCTTAACTTGATATCTATATTTTCATAGTTTAAATGTATTTTAGCAAGTTCTTTGCCTATGCGACTAAATCCCCAAAAGTCTATACAATATGGAATTCTAGGTAGCATTTTGGATAGATTGTTTTTATACTTGGACGCATACTCTTTGCTATGAAATAATCCATAGATATAATAGAAAATATCTTCTTTTGTGATGTTTCTATCGTTATATACTTTTTGGAATTCAGCTAATGCCCAATCCCTTATAGCATCTTTTCTTTCATAACCATCTATGATTACTGCGTTGCTATCATTTAAATTTAGCTTGTTATCTTCTACTTTTTCATAATAATAGAGTGGGAAGCATTGACCAGCTGAATTTATACTGGCATCTGGCATTATATCAACCATTATGGCTGAAAAATCAATAGAAATCCCAAGTCCAGTTATAACCATACAGATATTTTTCATATTTTCTTTTGGAAATAATTTTGAGATATGATAATTTTGGTCTATTATAATGCTATCATTATATAAATTAGTTTTAAAAAAAGGTCTATAATGGACTATTCTAAATAATTCGTCATCAAAATTTATATTTTTCCCTGCCTTGGCATTTTTAAGAAAATCTCTACTCCATCCTATCTTTTTTTTATCCATACTTATTTCATAATTTTTATTTGTTTTACAAATATCGGCTTGTATATTATAAAATTCTATCATATTCTTTACATTCGTTTCTAGAATATTTTTTGAAGAATTATATAGCCAATTATCTTTTGCTGTTACAACGCTTCTAGAATATATTTTGAATATATCGTTTGAACTATCTTTTAATTTTGTTTCTTTGCTACCAATAGCCACAAATTTATTAAAGCTCTCATCTCTTTGGTCTATCCAATCATTAAATTTATTAGGGATAATGCGTGTGAAATCTACCTTTGAGATATCGTGGTAGTAGTTTATTTTGTTTAATTTTTGTTCTCTGCTTAGATAATCGCCTATATCAAAGTAGTTAATCTGGGCTTTTTGCCCTTTATAGTTTTCATCTTTGATTAAAAGTGTGATAGCTACTGGGGTTCTTGAGCCACCACCAAATATTTTACCGCCTTCTTTTCTGCTCTCTTCACCTTGGGTTCTTTGGTTCCCACGCAAATTTATGATGTAGATATAGCTAAATTCCTTTTCCAAGCAAGCTCTTAGTCCATCATCGCTATTACCATCTATGAAGCTACCATTGGTTACATAGCCTATAATTCCATTACGCTCTATCCTATCACTAGCCCAACGGATTGCTAGTTTGTAGGTGTCGTAAAGATTTTTCTTGCTTGTTGCAGTTCCGTATTTAGCATAGCTTTGTGCTATTCTTTCAAAAAGTTTTGGGTATTCAATATTTTTGTTATTGTCGTTTTCACTTTTTTGTCCGCTAGAATATGGCGGATTGCCTATGATTACATCAATCGGTGTATTTCTTTGTGTTCTTCTATTTTCTTTATTCTCGCCTAAAATTTCATCTTCAAGTGCTGGCATCCAATCTTTTGTTTCTTCCATCTCAAAAGTATCAGTTAATAGCAATTTTGGTGGCATTAGATAGCTATCTTTATCGCTAGTGCCTAGTGCTTGGTGATAAGCTGCTGCGATATTTAAATTGGCTATATAATATGCTAGAAGCGTAAGTTCATTAGCGTGGAGTTCATTTTTGTATTTGTGTGTTAGATTGCCAGCTAATAACCCAGATTGGATTAAGCGGACTATAAAAGTGCCAGTTCCAGTAAATCCATCTAGGATATTTACTTTTTTGTCTTTTAGCTCTTTGCCAAAATGCTTTTTAAGGGCGTAATTTACAGAGTGGATTATGAAATCTACTACCTCAATAGGGGTATAGACAATGCCTAGCTTTTCGCTCTCTTTTTTGAAGGCATTATTAAAGAAATTATCATATAAATTTTTGATAATCTCTTGTTTTTCTTTGTCGCTTTTGGCGTAGTTGGCGTTATCGCCTATGCTTTTATAGAGTGATGATAGGCTCTTGGTTTCATCACTTAGTGAGTGTTGTTCTAGCTTGTCATAGACTCGCTCCATTGATTTGGATACAGCATTTTTGAGTTTAAACTCTCCATTAGGGAATATTGCTTCAAATATCGGTCTAGTGATGATATGCTGAATTAGCATAGTGATAGCATCTTGTTCTGTAATACTAGAATTGATATTATCCCTTAGGGCTTTTAAGAATTTTTCAATCTCTTTTTTGATTTTTTCATCGCTCTTTAATAGCTCTTTTATACGAAGTTCTAAAATTGGCACAATCTTAGCAATATTCTTAGCAAAGCTCCCCCAATACTCTCTATCGCCTAATTTATTAGGGATAATAGCATACATTCTCTTGGCTAACTCTTCTAGCCTTTGTGCAGTGAATAGGTCTTCTGTCGTATAAGAGCCACCATCTCTTTTTGTATCGCCACTTGTTGGCTCTATTTCGCCTCCGCCTTTTGTGCCATTTGTAGTCTCTTTGTTAGTTAGCTTATCGCCTACTGCGTTTATTTTGATTTTTTTAGTGAATTCCACTTCACTTACTAAGGATTCATCGTGGCTTCTAATTGCTTTTAGGATTTTCCAAACACCTTTGAAGTCTTTGCTATCTAAAATTTGGTCAAAATCTTTTTCGCTTTTATTATCTAGCATAATAGGCAAAATAATATATCCATATTGCTTGTTTTGAGCTTTACGCATTACACGACCAACTGCTTGGACTATATCAACCATACTGTCTCTGGCATCAAAGAATATAACAGCATCAAGTGCTGGGACATCCACACCTTCTGTTAAACATCTTGCGTTGCTTAGAATTCTAATTTCATCGTTATTCTCTTTTAGCCAAGATAGTTTAGTATTTTTGATACTTTGGTTCATTGTGCCATCTATGTGATCTATATGAATTTTTTGATTATCTTTTTTGATTAAATCATTATATAGCTTAATAGTTGGGCTAAATACACTTTGTCTTGTTTTAGAAACAGCTATGCTATTATTAAAGGCAATAGCTCTTTTCATTATCTTTGAAGTATCTTCTTCTAGTGCTTCTTTGTTGCCAGTAGTATCAATAGTATAGACATCATTTTTTAATAGGCTCTTATAAGTAGCTAGAATTTTACCTATAAGTTCAATATCAACTGGGGTTTCTTTACCATCAATATTTAAATTGACATATCCATCTTTTTTGGCTTTTGATAGGGTATTAGTAACTTCTGCTACTTCTTCTTGGTTAATAATGGTAATAAGCACTTTATACTCAGTTAAAAGCCCCAAAGCTAGAGCTTTATCAAATTTTAAATTATACGCTTCCCTACCAAAGATATCTTCATCATCCATAGAGTATAGCTCTACTTCATTGTCTTTATCAGCTTTGCTTTTTGCGTTTTGGCTAAAAATTTTAGGTGTGGCACTCATATAAAGCCTTTTTGTTGCTTTTATATTATCATCGCTATGGACTTTATGAAATACACTCTCTAATGATATGCCATCTTTTATAATTTTTACACCAGCAGTTCTATGAGCTTCATCACAAATTACTAAGCTAAACTCTTTATTTAATAGCTTTTGAGCCTTTATTATTACATCTATACTTTGATAAGTGCTAAAAATGATAACACGCTCGTTTTTGTCTAAATCTTGCTTGATATACTTCGCAAGATTATTTTCATTTGTAGTCGGCGGTATAGGAAGCTCATAAGCTTTCATATCTTCATCATCGCCATTTTGTGAGCCTACTTTTTTATCGCTACACACTACAAAAGCCCTAAAAGATTTTTCACTTTGTTCAAAACTCTCTTTTAGAGTTTGTGCCACAAGTGCGATACTTGGTGCGAAAAATACCCCTATTTGACCATTATTAATCATATTATCAAATAGCCTTATCCCAGTTAAGCTCTTGCCTGTTCCACAAGCCATAATAAGCTTTGTTCTATCATTAATCTCAAATTCTTTTTTTATAGCTTCTATCGCTTCTTTTTGGTGATTTCTTAGCTGTTTTTTATCGTAGAATTCTATTTCGCCTTTTTCATCAAAAATAGCCCAATTGATATTAGCTTGTGCTATTGAGTCATAATCTAGCCTTGTAAAAGGAATGTTTGTATCTTCTATGAAGTTACTTACTTTTGCTGTAATGTCATCAGCAGTATCTATTAGCATATACTGCGTAAATTGTATAGGGGTGCTTTGTAGATTAAAAGTTCTATCTTTTGTGATAAAAAAAGTTGAAAGTTGCTTTAAATCTAGTTTAGTGTTTTCATCATAGCATTTGCATTGGATAGCCACATACTCGCCATTATGAGTCTTTGCTACTATATCAATACCACTATCACTCTCTCCAAAACCCCAATTATCCCATATATCAACTTTTTCAAACTCTTTTTTATAAAGCTCATATTCCCTTAAAAACTTTACACAAAATAACTCAAATTTTGTCCCTTTGGTTCTTTCATCTTTACTTTCAGCTCTAAATTTGGCTAATAAATCTTTAAATTCCATCTTTTTTCCATTTTTTAATTTCTCACAAAATTCTCAAAATTAATTTGCGTTATTTTGAGTAAAGTTCTATATACTTTTCTTTGTTTATTTTTTACTTTTTTATAATTTTATAATTTTAAATCTTTAAAATCAATAGTTAATTTTAAGGTGTGTAAAAAAATAAAAACCTAGCAATAGAATCTTGCGAAAATAAATTCAAAGAGCTAGAAAGCTAAGTTGGTGATTTAAGAGCCATAGGGAGCATTATACCCCACTCTCGTGGGGCAAAGCTAGTAAGCCTTGACAAAAATTATACAAATAAGTATAATTATGCGTATAATTATACGTATAATGCACAGTATACAATAATCACCTCCAATCTGGAGTCATTATTTAGCCGTAGGGGTGTGCTCCCCATTAGCAACAGCTTTAAATTATGAAATAATAATATTTTAATAATTTAAGTAAAATATTATTACCCAAATAATTACCTATTTATTTTTCATTTGCTATACAAAATACTAGCTGGCTTAGAGCCAAAAAACTAGAATTTTTAAGTTCTAGTCTTTTTTTGTCTTATTTTTAGCCATTATTTCTCAAATAATATGCTCCAAGATATAATCTCAAACGAACTTTTATCAGCAAGCACCAAGCACTCTTCAAAAATATCTTCACCCCATTTTGTAGCCAAGCTTTTAGGGGCTTTTGTATCAAAGAGCATACCGATTTTAGCGCATTTAGCACCTAAGTGCCATTTATGAAGCGTGCTATCAAAGCACTTTGCGCCATAAAACATCATTCTAACATCCTTTAAACACCCAGTATCCCACTCTCCAAGCTCGCAAGCAAGACTCTGACATCCTTCAAACATCCTTAGCATGCTCTCCACGCTCCCTACATTCCAGCACCCAAGTGGCTGATTAAAGCTTTTAGCCTTATAAAACATATAGCTCATATTTTTTACTTTGCTAGTATCAAAGGCGCAAATATCGCCATCAAAGCTCTCGCAACTATGAAACATACCGCTCATATTTTCTACACTGCTCGTATCCCAAGCCAAAGGCTGATTAAAAGTAGCGCATTTAGAAAACATATAGCTCATATCCTTTGCATTTCTAGTATCAAATGTCAAGGGCTGATTAAAGCTAAGGCAATTAGCAAACATACCGCTCATATCCTTTACATTTCTAGTATCAAATGCTAATTCTTGATTAAACTTAGGGCAATTAGCAAACATAGTGTTCATGGTTTTTACACTACTTGTATCCCAAGCCAAAGGCTGATTAAACGAGCTACATTTTTCAAACATAGCACGCATATTTTCTACACTACTAGTATTCCACGCATTTAAAGGCTGGTTAAAAGCAATACAGCCAGAAAACATGCCGTTCATATCCTCTACATTACTAGTATTCCACGAATTTAAGGGCTGATTGTATAGTTTACACAGAGCAAACATCTCGCTCATGTCTTTTACAGAGCTTACATCCCAGCTATCAATACAGCTATCAAAAGAAATGCAGTGATAAAACATAGCTTTCATGCTCTCCACCCTGCTAGTATCCCAGCTATTTAAAGACTGGTTAAAAGAAAAGCACCCACTAAACATTTCGCTCATATCCACTACATTTGAGACATCCCAGCTAGAAATATCCTCTTTGAAATAACGACATTTATAAAACATAGCTCGCATATTTTTGCATTTGCTCACATCCCAGCTATCAATGCCAGCGAAGTCCTTGCGCCCAGTGTCTTTAAAAAGCTCACTCATATCAGCAATCGCACTGGTATCAATATCACCCAAGCAAACGCTAAGGTTGCCTACAAGAGCTTTTAGCTCAGTTTTATTTTTTGGTGTGTATTTTTTCATTTTCTACTTTTTTAAAATACGAGCTTACATCGTAGTTATCACTCCACAGCGAGCGAGCAGTTTGTCCGGTGACAGAGCCGATTACTTGCCTATTTGCGCTTATTATCTCATCGCAGAGCCGATCAAAAAACAGCACCTTAGCGTGAGTAAAAGCAAAGTCCTTTATCCACTCAGGCAAATAAATCAGCTCTTTAAGCAAAGCTAAATTTATCTCGCATTGCTTATCAAAATTGATTATATCGCACTTTTTAGCAGTGTCATTAAACTCACTACTCTCATCAAAAGCATCATAAATTTTAAATCTATTTATCCCGCAAATATACTTGCCACCGCACTCATACTTGCGAACTACTCTTTGGGCGATAGGCGAGATAGGCAGGCTTGCTGATTTGGCAAATGCGATAAAGGTAGTGGCAAAAATATTCTCGCCGCTCTCATCCTTGCCCTCGCCAAAAGCCACGGCAAATTCTATATCTCCACGCTTTCTAAGCTCTTTTAGCTCTTTTGGGTATTTTTGGTTTGCCTCTTTGCTAAACACGCTAAAAATCGCAATTTGCTCTTCTTTGATTTTTGCGATGATTTCATCTTTTTTGTCGCTATAAAGCCTAGCAAAAAGAGCCTCTGATATGCGCCTTTTACTCTCATCTTTATGTGAGTTTCGCACCCAAAGAGCGTCGCTTTTGATAAGTTCATTTATTTGGCTTAGCATTTGCGCCTTCACAGCTTTATCCATCGCTTTGAATTTTTTAGAATTTTCTAAGAATTCCAAGTAGTTTGTGAGTTTTTCGTTCATTTTATTATCCTTTCTGCCGATACATTTTTTGCATTTTGGCAATTCCAGCTAGAATTCTAGCTAGAATTGCAGACTATTTATTGTCGTTTTTAAATTTATAATTTAGGCAAATTGTGCTTATAAATGTTTAAGATTTCAATATTTTCATTTATTTCAAAGATAATTACATAACCATTAAAAATAAAATCACGGATATTTTCATCATTTGCTATGAAGTTTTTTCTATGTTTATAGGGCATAAAAGCGATTGTTTCTAGCTGTGATTTAAGGTTTGTGGCAAATTCTCTAGCTCTTTTTGGGCTGTCTTGTGCGATGAAATCTACTATATTCGCTAAGGAATTTTGAAATTTCTTACTATAAATTATTTGCATTCGTATTTTGCTATTGTTTTATCTATACTTGCCCACATTTCATCAGCGTTTATAAACTCTAATTTTCCAGCCTTTTTATCTTTTAAAAGCTCTTTAAAATCATCTTCATCGTTTTTGCTAAGCCCACTATTTTGCACAAAAATCGCACTTGGGTCAATTTTTTTTAGCACATCTTTTATTGCATTGATCGCTACTTTTTCTAAGCTAGGATTGATTTTGACGCTAAATTCAAGCATTTTATTCCCCTCAAATCAAAAATAGTATTATATCAAAATACAGCTAGAATTCTAGTTTTTAGCAAATTCTAGAATTCCAGCTATAAAAGGTTCATAGTCCATCACTCTATGCGTGGTGTGAGTGATGAATATTTGCGCCTTAGAGCCAAAAAGTGCTTTTACTTTTATATCATTTTGAGCTAAAAGCTCATCATCAGCAGATACAAAAATAAGCGCATTTATAGGCTTATCAAGCACTAAATCAGGCACACTAGGGATGCGAAAGCTAGGTGTTAAAGATGGATTAAAAAGCACAGATTTTAGCCCCAAATCCATACCAAAACGAGCCGAGAGATATCCGCCAAGCGATGAGCCAATTAGCGTTAGATTATCATTTGCGCGAATTTGCAAATCTAGAATTTGCGACTTTAAATCAGCGTAAATCTCATCATAAGTGGCGTTGCTATCCCAACCAAGTGGCTCTAAAACTTCGCCCCTTGCCCCTAAAAGCTCTTTTAGCACCTTTCCACTTCTGCCGTTTTTATTTGAGCCATATCCGTGAATATACGCAAACATTACTTTTCCTTTGTTTTTTGGTTTTATAAGCATAATTCTAGCTAGAATTTAGGACTATTTATTATTGTTTTAAAAATCATTTAAAACATTAAAATAGCTTTTGATAAAGCAATCTCGCCTTCTTTATAAATGCTTGATTCTTCAATCATCACTTTTTCAATACGAGAGATATATTTTACTGGCACTTCAAAAGTCATCATTTTACAAATAAAAGCTCCGCAAAAACTAAACTCATCACATATATCATCAACAAGCTTATATCCGCAAAGCTCGTATTCATCTTCACCTTTTTTTACTCTTTTGTCAACTAATTCTTCATAATCTTCGCTTTCATCAGACCAAAGGTCAAAAACATATTTTAAAAATACTTCTTTTAAAGAAAAATTTTTGTTCTCAAAGCTCTTTATATCCCCTTTTTCATCACATTCGTACTCGCCAAAAATGTTTTTTAACTTATCTTTATTAAACTCTCTCATTTCAACTAACGCAATATCGCCTTTTATTTCATAATTTAACAAGTCTTCCATTTCTCTAAAAGTATAAATATCAGCATATAATCTACAATCAAGTTGTAATCCATCCAAACCACCATTATCCCTTACTATACAGCTAGTAGTTCCTGGATTTTCTTGTATTTCTTCATCAATACCAAAATTTTTTAACACACCAAATTTATCATATTCAAAAGTCATATAGCTATTTACTTTTGGCTCACCCTCAAAATCATCATCGACATCACCACTATATAAGCTATACTCACCTTTTAGCAATACTTCTTTGGTTAAGTTATCATTTTTATACATCATAGCAAGAGCATTATCATCTCTTTTTAGAAGCTCAAAAAACTCTTCTATTTTCTTAAAATCATCATTTTTAGCTAATTCTATTTTACCACTTACTTTATTTTTTACATAGTTTAGTTCAGTGATTTTTAATACTGCATTAGCGTAAATGCTCTCAAAACTTAGCAAATCTCTTTCTTTGCTAAACTCATAGACATTACGACACTTTTGCCCTTTATCTTCGTTTAAATAATCGATAAAAGCTATGCTTTTTAGCTCTCCGCTTTCATAAAAGCTCTTTTCGTTGTGCCACATAGTCACTATATTTTCATTACTCAAAGCATAACACAAAAACTTCAAAGCTTTTTGCGGAATTTCAAACTCCACATTGTTCTGGCTAACTTTATTAAAAACAAGCTCATCGCCCCAAACTTTTAAAACTACTTTCTCTGCCATTTTGGCTCCTTTTAAATGTATTTGTAAATCCTAGGATTTAAAAGGAATTATATATATTAAAACAGACACTTTTATGTCGTATTAAAAAATATTTTTATCCAATCTTCTTTTTGTAGCTCAATGCTAGTTTTATTGCTTTTATCACCCTTTTTTCTATTTGCACTACCCATTCCACCAGGGTGCGCTACAACATAGATTTTGCTTTTGTTATATTTTAAGCCATTTTGTGTGAAAATAAAGTCATTAAATAATGAAATTTTTGGTGTTTTAAACCCTAGCGCTTCTAAAATAATCTCATAAGTCATCTTACCAAGAGCTATGATATATTTGGACTCTAGAATTTCTACAAGCTCTTTAAAAATCTCTTTATCTGTAGAAATTTCGGCTTTTGTAATGTGTGCTGAAGTATTTATTGTGCGATATCCTAGCGAAATGTTCGTAAAAAATAAATCGCTATATCGTTTTTTGTCTATATTAGGATAGCCGATGCTGGCAAATAATTCTACTAAATTTTTATCAGTTACAAAAGATTTTAAACCATCTAAATATTGTATCTTTTTATATTCATTTGGACTTAGTGAATTTATCTTAGAAATGTTTTCTAGTGTTTTTCCACTGTCAAAATCTGTATTGCCCCAGTCTTGCCCCACAAGCAAGATTCTTATTTTTTGAGTATCTATTTCATAGCCTAGACCTTGCCAATAAGTCCATAGGTTTATTGCTTTTTTACACTCATCACACCACTTGAAATTTGCGTGTTTTTTATATTCGTAATTTTGTCTTGCTCGTTCTATAAGGGATAAATACTTTTGTTTTTTATCTCTCATTTTTTACCTTTTCTAAGCACTTTAGTAATTATAACAAACAAAACTAACCCCTTATTTCTTTTATATACCTCTCCATCTCCGCTAGTATATCATCAGCTAGACTGCTAGGCTCTATAACTTTGATATGCGGCAGGTAATAAAAAACAAGCGGTTTTATCTCCATTATATGTGTGACTTGAACTTCTATTTCTATACTGCCATCTTCGTTCTCACACATTATTTGTTGATTTGGCAGTGGTTTTCGCTCAAAGTATTTTTTGACCACTTTATCTATCCATAGCCTTACGATAAAGTTTTTCTCAGGGTCAAACCAAGCCGAATTAGCACTTTTAATGCGGTTTTCTAGGCTCTCATCTATCTTAAATTTACTAGGTAGAATTTTTATCTCTTTTATACTTTTTAGGTGAAATTTCTTGAGCTTTTCACCAGCCATTGCAAGCAGATACCAAAAGCCATCAAATAGCGCAATTTTAATAGGCGAGAGCCTGTGAGTTTTACTAAAATACAGTAGTTCTATTTCATTGCGACTTGCGATGACACTCTCTAGGTTTTCTATTAGCTCAATGTCTTTTTTTTCTAGCTTCTCAGCACTTAGACTTACAAAAATCGGATGATTTAGCCCTTCGCTTATACCTTTTAGCAAACCATGAGCCTTTGAGTAGAACTCAGCCCCTACATTTTTTGCCATTTTATCAAGCACGGCTAGGATGATTTGATTTTCGTCTTTTGGGTCAATTTTACTCTCATCTATGCTCCACAGCCTACCATTTCGCACAGCTCCGTATTTGACTAGAACTCCATTTAAATCACGTTGGATGGTGCGCTCGCTCACTCCTAGCTTGTCTGCGATTTGGCTGGTGCTAAGTGGAGTTTTTACGATTAGCTTACAGATTTCATTTATGCGCCAAAAACGCTCATTTGGTTCTTTTTGTATTTCTTTCATGCTTTGCCTTTTTTAATTTTCAAAATTCTAACATAATAATGATGTATTTCAAACCTTTAAGATAACAAAAACAAGAAACGTAGCCAAGAGTAAAAAAGTAAAGCACTAAGCAGGAGTTGAACCTATATCTCCCTATGTTTGCAGTCCGCCTTGACTACATTGGCGCATTAACGCTTTAAGCCATGTTATAGCAAAATATTTTAAAAATAAAGGTAAAATTGTAAAATTTTACCTTTATCCTCAGCTAATTCTAGAATTCCCTATCTCACAAAGCCTAGTTTGCTGCCACTTTCAGCGTTTTTTATCTTTACTTCATCAGCCAAGCGTTTAGCAAAGTCATCGCTATCTTTTATAGGATAAAAGGCATTTGCTCTTTTAACCGCCGCAAAGTCGCCAGGGGCTAAGGCTCTAAGAGAGCTTACACGCTCCAAAGCCCCAGCGCTTACTTCAAGCCCTAAAAGCTCGCATTCTTTTTTAAATAATGCGCTAGCTTGCTCAGCTTTTAGATATCCAAACTCAAGCTTTAAATCAAAGCGCCTTAAGCTTGCTTTATCAAGGCTATCACAAAGGTTAGTAGTAGCGATAAACACGCCCTCAAAGCTCTCCATTTGAACTAGCATTTCATTTACTTGGCTTATCTCCCAGCTGCGATTTGCGCTGCTTCTATCTTGCAAAAAGCTATCTACTTCATCAAACACAAGCACAGCTTTCTTGCTCTTTGCTTCTTTGAATGCGCTGGCTATATTTTTCTCGGTTTGCCCTACATACATTCCTAGAATTTCGCTAGCCTTTTTGATGATTATATCTTTGCCTAGCTCGCTAGCTATAAACTTAGCATACGCACTTTTACCAGTGCCAGCTACGCCATATATGCATATCCTAGCATTTGGTCTTTCTTTTATACCTGCTACCATAGCTTGCGGGTCTACGCTAGTATTTATATAGCTAGTATCGTAGCTTTGCGGCAGCTCTGTGCCCTTGCTTTTTTTAGACTTTTTGCTCTCTATGCGTAGTTTGCCTTGGGCGTTTAGATTAGCATTTATTAGCGTGGTAAAGAGCTTATTTCTCTCTTTTTCGTTCTCCACTTTTAGCGTGTTTAGCACCTTGCTTACGCTACTTATTAGAGCTGGGGCGATATCTTTGTTTTTGGCTAGTTTATTTATAGTTTTTTCGCACACAGCCCCTTTTGTGTAATTTTTTATTAGCTCTTTGCGCTTAGTTTTTGGCGGGATTTTAAACTCTATTACCATATCAAATCGCCTAATATACGCATTATCCATGCTATAAACATCATTTGTAAGCCAAAATGTAGGCACTATATTTTCTTCAAGCGTGCGGTTTATGAGAGCCTTTGAAATATGCCTATCTCTAAAAATATCTTCCACTTCATCAAACAAAATAACGCTATTTTTCGCTTCCAGCAGAGCATTTGCGCAAATTAAGCTAGAAAATCTCTCAAGTGAGTTTAGACTATCCCCATCATCATCGCAAAATGCCACCTCAAAAAGCTCTTTTTTAAGCCTGCTAGCAATAGCCTTACAAAACTCGGTTTTGCCAGTGCCAGGCAAACCATGAAGCAAGATATTTGCGCCTTTTTGGCAGTTTTTTAAATACTCTAAGATATCATCAGTCTTTATACTCAAATGCTCATAATCACTTATTTCAAGCTTTGGGCTAGAACACTTGCGCAAAATCCCAGCAAAAAGCATATCAATACTAGGCTTTTTAAGCTCTATTAAATTAAAAGGAAAATCATCATCGCAAAACTCTATCAAATCGTCAAAATCAGGTCTATAACGATTTTTATTAAGCTTAATTATTTTACAAGAAAGCAGAGCCGAGTTAGCCTTTAGCGCAGATTTTACTAGATTTAGCCTTGCTCCAAGCACCTTTGAGATGAAAAAGCTTAGCTCAAAAGTATCCACCTTGATATCTTTCATTAGCTCTTTTAACACTCCTATAGACTTTGATGCAGCAAAAAACTCTAGCAAATCACGCTCAGTTTGATTTAGACCAAGAGTGTTTTTTACTAGCTCTAAGTTTGCGTTTAGGTTAGCATTAGAGCCTATTTTACCAGCCTCATTTAGCTCTTCAAGGCGTCTTAGCTCGTCTTTTAGCATTTTGCTTACCTTTGGAGCGTCTTTTTTCTCCAAATCACAAGGAATCCTAAAAAGCTCACGAACATCATCATTTTTAATCACCAGATCATACACTCCATCGCACTCAAATATCGCTCTTAGTGCCCATAGCTTGATTTTATCTCTTAGACCAGTTGGCGTGTAAACTTTCATTTTAGCTCCTTTGAATTTTTATAGTATTATACAAGACTAAGCAGACATAAATTTGTCGTTTGTAGCATTAGATTTTTTAAAAATATTCCACGCTACGCAGTGCAAAGCACCACCCAAACTAGCGATTTTTTGGCAGTTTACGCTAGATATTTTTGTCCCCACAAAAGCTCTAGCTATAAATTCCTTTGCTATTTCATCATTAGCACTGCCAAAGCTAGGCATGATGATATGCGAGCCTATTTGTAAGAAGTTTATATATGCCCAGTCGTATTCATAACAAGGCTTAGCAAAGCTCATCTGCTCCACGCTAAATCCATGGAATTCTAGAATTAGCTTTATATCTTGCGCTTCGCTAGGATAGCTATCAGCGTGGCTTGACATTAGAATTTTGTTCTTTCCGCAGTATTTGACAAAGCCATCACTATGTCCGTAAATATCGCCATTTTTATCGCTAGGATGCGCTCTCCAAGGCAAGAAAATCAGCTTTTTGCCAAGCTCTTTTTCTAAGCGAGCTATAAACTCTTTGTCATTTTTGCTTCTAGAATTCTCAGCAAAAACCTTATCGCAGACCAGCGCATACTCGCCAGCAAAGACGATATTTCCACCATCAAAGACTATATTGCTAATATCTAATTCTAGATTGATATTCTTTGCGATTTTGCTTTGGTCGCTGATATACTGCTCTTTGCCCAGCAGATAATCAGGGCTATATTTGTAGCCCCAAAAGCCATCTTTGCTCAGCTGAACTGGCATGAAATCACGCACCCAGATATCTCTCGTGCCATCTAAAAAATCCCATACAATGCCAAGCTTATCAAAAAGCCCAGTTAGCTCATCGCAAAAGGGCTTAAAATCACTTCGTAAAAGCCTTGAGATATACACAAAGTTTGTATCAAAATCATTCATTTTTACGCCTTTTTTTTTTGTAAGATTATAACGGCGCAAAATGTAGTAAAACTGAAAAATTTCTTAGGAATTTCTTAGGCAGGAATTCTAGAATTCCCCTAAGAGAATTCTAGAATTCTAGTAATCTATTTAGTTTGATCTACTGTGTAGCGGTAAGGCTTTAGAGCACTGTCAGCAAAAGCATTTATTATATTCTCTTTTCCTTTATCATTGTTAATTACATACCTATCTGATAGAATCAACTCAGCTCTTGGAGTTGAATATTTTTTTATTTCTTCTATGCTGCTTTTTATTCTATCAATTTCTTCTTTTCCTATAAAACCTTTTATTATTTTATTGTTTTCGCATTTCCGTAAAATATGATGACGATAAGTTCTTGTAGCAATATCGTTCAGTTTTTGATCTTTTAGGTCATGACCTGACTCTTCTTTTAAAAGAGGAAAATTTACTAAAAAATGCTCCGATTCTTCAAAAGCACTAAATTTATCAAAAAGTTCGTCAACAATATTTTTAGGGGCATCCGTTAGGTTTTTGCTGCTTGAATATCCACCCACTGGCTTTATTCCACGCAGTAAAATTCCGCCAAAAAAGGAATTATTTTCCAAAATCGCCTTATCGTCTTCAAAACTTAAATTGCTACCAAAACTGATATCTACGCCACTATCGTGAAAAAACCAATCGCCTGCCTTGCAATTTCGTGGATAAGTGATAATATCCTCGTGTCCATCACAATAAAGGTAGAATTCTATATCCGTAATATAGTATTCTCTTATGCCTTTTACTATTTTTGTTTTTGTTAGTAGAATTTTGGCAATTTCATCAAATTTTTCTTCTAACCCATTAACTCCATTTTCTAGCAAAGACTCTTTCGTTAAAAGCTCTTTTAATTTAACTCCACTCATTTTCTCTCCTTTTTAAGTTTTTGTAATTATAGCTAATTTTGTAGCTTTTTTATAAACCCAAGATATATCTAAAAAGCCTAAAAACCGACACACATTGTCGCTTTGTTTTGCTATAATTTTATATTAAAAAAGGAACAACAATGCAACTACTAAAATCATTTTTCAAAGCACATGAGCAAGACGATATCTATTTTGACCATAACGATTTAAAGGACTTTTTAGATATCGGCGGACTTTCTTATATCAAAGAGATCAAAGCAAATGAGCAAAACATAGTCTCAAAAATCAAAGAGCTTTTTGATACAGAGAGCGAACTTTACAATCTAAAAAGCGCAAAAATAGCATTTATCCACATTAGCACTCGCCCTGATTTGCCATTTGAGATAGCGCAAAGCACCATAGAGACGATAAATGAGTGCTTAGACAACAAGATTGATGATGTCTATATCGGCACAAACACAAGCCAAGAGCAAACAAGCGATACAATCACTTGTGGTATCATGCTAGGCGGAATAAAACAAAGAAAATAGCGCAAAATTTTATCGCAAAACTCTTGCTTTTTAGCTAAAATTGCGCTATAATTAAAATGATTTATGGGGAGACGCCTCCCCACTCTTACATTTTAATACCAAAACCATTTAGAATATCATCTAAAAATTCAACGAGTTTATTTGGGCTTATTCGTTTAATCGCAAAAATATTATTTTTAAAATCAACCTTTGCGCTTAGCCTGGGCAAACCATTTTGTTGTAGTTTTAATAGATTTTCTAGGTGAAAAGCACGATTTCTTATGTTTTTTGTAAGCTGCAATATCATTGAAGCTATTTGCCAACTAAAAAGATATTCTTTGTTTGTTTTTTCTGTATTTTTAGCATAATATTTCTTAAAAGAATAATTGCTTAAAAATTCTTTTTTAAAAGCGCATTCTTCTATCTCATAGTATCTAACTACCTTTATCCAAAACCCAAAAGTCTGTCTAGATACTAAAGTGTCGTGGTCTTGCGTCTCATCGCTTACATCTAGATGAATATGATCTGGTAGATTAAATAACCAGTCTTTATTGCCCTGGCTCATTTTTCTATCAATTCTATTTCTAATTATTATTTCAATTCTACCTAGCTTTGAGGCTATTTTATCTAACATTTGAAAATTTTGTTCGTGCTCGTCAATGCTAGAATAGCCATTTAACCGAGATTGTGAGTATAAGTCTATGTATTTCTCACTATCCATAATCATATCAGCCTGCTCCGTGATTTTTGCTTTATTGCTAGACATAATTCTATAAAAAAATCTCAAAATAACTGCTTAAAATTCTAATAAGTGCTACCACAAGACCTAGCGCACCTAGTGCTATTCCACCAATTATTGTTTTTGCTTTCATTTTTTTACTCCTTGTAAAGTTTGTTTGTGAGTGGAAGTATAATAAAACGAAGCGACATAGCTTGTCATTTTAGACAAACTTTAAAAATTTGTAGGGTATTTTGCTAGAATCTATAAAAAATATTTTTTCAAAAACTATTGCTTTTTAGACAGAATTGTGTTACAATACTAATGATTTCGAGGGGGATGCGTTTCCCCCATTTTATTTATTAAAACTTTCCAAAATATCATCTAAATATTCAATAATCATATTTGGCTCAATGCTAAAATAAAAAACTCTATTTTCTTTTAAATCTACCCTAACAGACAATCTAGGAATCCCAGTTTTTCTTAGCTTTAATAAATTTTCAAAGTGAAAAGCTCTATTTCTAATATTTTTTGTAAGCAATAATATACTACAAGCCTTTTGATAGTCATTTAATTCTGTCTTGTTTAATCTTTCTTTATTTTTATAATAGTATTTTTTAAAAGAAAAATTATCCAAAAAATCTTTTTCCAAAGCAACTGGTTCTATCTTATAGTATCTAGCTACTTTTATCCAGAACCCAAAAGTTTGTCTAGAAACTAAGATATCGTGGTCTTTTGTTTCATTGCTTGCCTCTAAATCAATATTATTTGGTAAATGAAATAACCAATCTTTATCTTTTTGACACATTTTTCTATCAATTCTATTTCTAATTATTATTTCAATCCTACCTAGCTTAGATGCTATTTTATCTAGAATTTTAAAATTTTGTTCGTGTTCGTCAATGCTAGAATAGCCATTTAATCGAGCTTGTGAGAATAATTCTATATACTTTTCATTGTCCATATTCATATCAACTTGCTCCATATTTTTATTTATGTTATGAATAAGATTTTATAAAAAAATCTCAAAATAACTGCTTAAAATCGAAATAAATCCATTAAGTTAATTATTTTATTAATTATATTATAATGATCTAGTAAAATTTCCCTTTAATAATAAAACTTATAAAAATAAATTAATATATTTTCATAAAAAAATTAATAAAAAATCTTAAATAAATGCCTATAAATAGAGATTTGTCTAATTTAATTTAAAAAAGATAAAAATACTATAACATCAAGCATTTAAGTTAATATATATTAGCTACAAGTTAATATATATTAGCTACAAGTTAATATATATTAACTTAATATTTTTATTAATTATGTCTTGAAATACGATAAATAGGTGCTTTGATGAGTGTAATTTTTTTTAAAAAAAAGAAATTTTGCTTATATTATATTAACGCAAAA
>JAFVMP010000064.1 GCA_017506845.1 Campylobacter sp. | reverse complement strand
CTAAATCGAGTAAAAAATTTTTTAAATTTGCTACACGTATACACATATAGGGAAAAGTGGTTAAAAAAATTGCTTTCTAATATCGGTGGCAACATAGCTGGGGAACTTTTCCCTATGGTAGGGAAAAGTGGGGGAAAAGTCCAAAAAAGTTAGGGAAAAGTAAAATTAAATCCCAAGTGGCTCAATAGAATTTAGATAATCGCCATACCACTGCATTAGCTTAGCTTTTTGTTCTATGGTTGCTTTATCTCTTTCATATGAGCGTTTTACTGCGTTTAACTCTTTATGAGCTAAAACACTCTCAATTGCTTCTTCACTTATGCCTAAATTTAAAAGTTCAGCCTTATTTTTAGAGCATATAGTTCTAAAAGTAGCTCTAAATCCGTGAGAAGTAGCAATGCCGCTATATTTATTTCTACCGCCTAAATTTCTTATAGCCTTGCTTATTGTATCTCTATGTAGATGTCCGTTTGCATTAAGGGCTGGAAAGACAAATGGGCTATCAATAATTTTAAACATATGTTGTTCTTTTAATATTTTAAGAGCGTAAGAGCTTAGAGTAATTTCGTGTGCTGATTTAGTTTTCATCTGGTTTGCTGGAATAGTCCAAATTTTATTTTCCAAATCTATATCGCTCCATTTAGCGCTAACTGTATTAAATGGGCGATTAACGCAAAGAATTTGTAAATAGATAGCTCTTTTAGTTGATAAATCAAGCTTATTATCCATCTTTAAATCTATGATAAACTCTTTAATTTTTTCTTTATCGGTTAAGGCTGGAAGTCTAGTATCTACAAATTTATCAAGCGTAAAGCGACTAGCAGTAGGAAATGCTCTGTGTAACTCTTTACTTGGATTATAGGTGATATACTCATCTCTTTGAGCTAAGCTAAAAACTTTATCAATATCATTAATTAAGCGGTGGATTGTCTCTAGTCTTGAAGTGCGTGGGTTATTAGGATTAAAAATAGCATTTAAAACCGCAAAAATATCAGAGTATTTTATAGTTTTTATATCTTTATTGCCAAAGCTTGGCAAGATATAGTTTTGGTGTTGTTTGGTTATTTTAGCGATATAGCTTTGGCTTATACCGTTTTTTATCTTTTGATTGATATATGTGTTAAATAAATTTTTATATAGATATTTTTCATCTTTACCCATAATTGTATTTATATCTTTACCGCTCTCAAGCTCTTTTAAAATCTTTAAGGCATCACGCCTAGCTTCAGCTACGCTATAGAGATTTTCTCTAAATGCGTTAATCTTGGTATATTTCTCATTAAATTTAAGCATAAAAGTCTTATTCCCAGATGGATAGACAAAGATATATAACTCTTTGGGGTTGCCTACTGCTTTGATATACCTTTTGTTTTGTATTGGTAGCTTTCGTATATCTTTATCTAATAAATTTGCTTTGCTTAGATTTGCCATTAGATAGCCTTTGATATGGTAATTTACTCTAAAAGTAACCTAATAAAAATACAGTAACCTAAAAAGTAACCTAATTAATTGGAAATTATTATACCACAATTGAAACTAAAAATAATCAAAAAACTAATAAAGTATGATAAAAAGGGAATTAAAACGAATTATAAAAGATTGATTGAAACTTAAAAGAAGCTTAAGTGGTGGAGTTAAGCGGGATCGAACCGCCGACCTCTTGAATGCCATTCAAGCGCTCTCCCAGCTGAGCTATAACCCCATTAAAAAATAGATTGTAATGATACATTTATTTTGCTTAGAATTTTATGAAATTTATAAAATTCAATAAACTAGATAAAAATAGATAAAATTTTTTAAAATTTAGTAAAATCAAATTAAATTTTAAGGTTTCTTTTGCTATTATTCAACTTTCAAAATTGATGCGGGAATAGCTCAGGGGTAGAGCACAACCTTGCCAAGGTTGGGGTCGCGAGTTCGAATCTCGTTTCCCGCTCCATATTTTGCCCAGGTGGTGGAATGGTAGACACAAGGGACTTAAAATCCCTCGGAAATTATTTCCGTGCCGGTTCAAGTCCGGCTCTGGGCACCACTAGCATATGGCGACATGGCCAAGTGGTAAGGCAGAAGCCTGCAAAGCTTTTACCCCCAGTTCGAATCTGGGTGTCGCCTCCATATTATACAGGATTTATATGCGTTATATATTTTGTGCTTTTATCTTGTTATTATGCGGATGTTCTAATACTTGGCACGGAGTCAAAGAGGATTCTAAAGATGCCTATGAATGGTCTAAAGAAAAGGTCAATCAAGGTGCTAGCTGGGTAGAACAAAAAACTTCTAAATAATATACTCGGGAGATGGCTGAGTGGTCGAAAGCGGCGGTCTTGAAAACCGTTGAGGTGTGAAAGCCTCCAGGGGTTCGAATCCCTTTCTCCCGGCCACTTTTTATAATCTACACTTTTAAGGCTCTTTTTATGCGAAGCACTACAAAGATCCATGGATTTTCTAAATTTAAATTAATCATTATTTTAGCCTTTATGTCTAGCATTGCACCGCTATCTACAGATATGTATTTGCCAGCACTTGCGCATGTTCAAAGTAGCTTTTTAGCTAGTGAATTTTTAACTCAATTAAGTCTTGCTAGTTTTTTTATCGCTTTTGCTTTGGGGCAGCTTATCTATGGTCCTTTAAGTGATACATTTGGGCGTAAGACTCCCTTGATAATTGGAATTTTGATATTTATTGCTTCAAGTCTTGGGTGTGTGCTAGTGGATAATATCTATATTTTTATTACTTTGCGATTTTTTGAAGCGCTTGGCGGTTGTGCTGGCGTGGTGATTGCTAGGGCTATTGTCAATGATAGTTTTGATATCAAAGATGCTGCTGGAGTGTATGCTTTAATGATGGTATTTTCATCGCTTGCGCCTATGCTCTCACCGACATTTGGCGGGATTTTGCTTAGCTATTTTTCGTGGCAAAGTATTTTTGCGGTTCTTTTTATGTTAGGGATTTTGTTACTTGGGTTTATTATTTTTGGACTTAAAGAGACTCAGCCGGTACGAACTAAATTTTCTCATCAAGCTACTATTGCTAGTTATAAATTTGTCCTAAAAGAGCAGATATTTATACTTTATAGCCTGCTTGGCGCATTTGCTTCGGCGGTGCTTTTTGCCTATATTACTGGTTCATCATTTGTTTTTATGGGTCATTTTGGGCTAAGCGGAACGCAGTATGGGCTTCTTTTTGGTATTAATGCACTTGGATTTGTACTATTTGCTAATATTAATGCTAGGCTTACTAGAAATTTTGATTGTCAAAATTTGCTTAAATTTGCCCTATTTATAATGTTTGGAGCGCTTGTAGTAGTAAGCATTGGAGCGCTTTTAGGGCTTGGATTTTGGATTTTTGAGGCCGGAATTTTTGTAGCTATTAGTATGCTTGGATTTATTTTGCCAAATGCTACAACATTAGCAATGGCAAGATTTACAGACCACTCTGGTACCGCCTCAGCTGTGCTTGGGACTATGCAGTTTGGATTAGCTGGGGTAATTGCTTTTGGGGTTGGAGCGCTTGGGGCAAATACTCCGCTATTTCTAGCTTTAGTAATGTTAGTACCGTGTGCTTTAGCAGTTATTTTACGCTTTAAAACAATATAGCTAATATAGATTTTAGCTCTTACTAAAATCTATATTATTTTAATCTTTATATACACACTCAGCAAAGATAAATTTATGCTCATTAGGGAGTGCATTATATATTGCATTTGCTAGATTTCGAATCTCCCAAAGGGCACTTTTAGAACTTCTTAAGCTTATGAAATTTTGCAAGCTTCTAGCATTTACACTCCAGCTAAGCTCAGTTTTATAGCTCTCTGGTAGGCAGTATTTAGCGATATCTAGGCTAGTGTTTGCAGCTAAAATCTCACGCAGGTTATTTAGTGCTTTAATGCTGGCATTATCGACATCTACGTTTCCACTTAGAACTAGATAACGACTTGCATTTTGCCAATCATTTAGCCTAAATTCACTCTCGCCCTTTAGCTCTTTTAATGTGTAGCGTGTGCTTTTTACGCTTAGGCTAGCTATGCGGTGGCGGGCTAATTCTTGTAATAAGGCACGGCTAACACCTTTGATATAAAAGTTATAATATAGATGTTCTAAAGTACTAGCGTGTTTGAGTTTGTTACCAACTCGCTCAATTAATGCAATATCAATCTCTCCACCATTATCGCCCTTATCAAAGCTTTGCCAGCAGGTACGAATAGCATTAGAACAAACCCATAATGGCGTGTGATTTAGCAGTGTTACTTCCATTTTTTGCCCTTATTTATAGATGACTACTTGTTCTAAACTTTGGCGGATTTTAGCTGGTGCTACTTCATCGCTATATCCTAGAGCAATTACAAGAACAGGTCTAAAATTCTCTCCTAAATTTACAAAATCATTTAATTTATCTGCATCAAACCCAGCTACAATACAACTTTTCACCCCTAGACTTTGAGCGATATTGACCATATTAGCACTTGCCATATAGCATTGTAGTGATGCGTAGTGCATTAGCTCTTCATTGGTTTGTGGGTTAAATCTAGCTGCGAAGTGATCAAGAGCTTTTTGAAGTCTCTCAGGAGTGCGAGGTTTGCGATCTACTTGAGTTCTTATAAAATCACAACCCTCTTTTAAATCATTGCGTGCGATTATGATTATAGCGTGGCTGCATCCGCTTACTTGGGCTTGATTATTACAGATTTGCCCTAATTCTTTTAAATCGTTTTCTTTGCTAACAACCATAAATTTCCACGGCTCCAAACCACATGAGCTAGGACTTAATCTAGTAAGATCTAAAATTTCGTTTATAGTCTCTTGATTGATTTTTTGGTTATTAAATTCTCTACATGAATAGCGTTCTTGCATTATTTTCTTCATTGTTTTTTCCTTTTTGGTTTGTACTGGTTTTGATTTGAATTTTGTAGATTATAGCGGTATTTTATCAATAGTTGGTGAATTTGGGTTAATGGATTAAACTCTAATATTTTTGTATAAATTTACTATTGCGAGCTAGATGCATAATAATCAAAGATTTTACTATTTGATTATAGAATAAATTAAAAGTCAAATTAAGCAGTAGATCTATAAGATTAACTGCTTAATTTAGTTAAGGATTTAACAAGATATTTAGATAAATGCAACTAATAAATCAACCTAAATTTATTGACTACTCTTTTTTCTCTTTTATCTCAGAGATTTTATCATTTATCAAGTTTTTGGCATTTACAGTTTTATCACTAATTTTCTTGCTTGCGCTTGTTATCATCTCATTTAAAGCCACTGTGTCATCACGCTGGAATTTAATTGAAGCAGAAGTAAAATCATTATCAGAGATATCAAAATAATCAACAATATTAAATTTAAACTTTTGTGCTATAAATACCGCTGGAATCGAGTTTCTATATGAGTTATATACATTTACATCAGAGTTGTATTTTTCTCTTTTTTGGTTGATTTGATCTTCTAGGCTTTGGATTTGATTGCTTAAATGCAAGAAATTTTCATTTGACTTTAACTCTGGAAAGCTTTGAGATAGCGCATTGGCAACTTGCGGATTGCTTTTGGCAATCTCAATTTGCGTTATCTGTTCTTTATTGGCATATTCTTTGGCCATATCTATGATTTGCTCTTGTAGGTTTTGTCTTTTTTGTAAATTTGCTTGGATATTTGAGTAACTCTCTTTTATATTTTGCATCATACCTGAAAGTTTATTATAAATGCTTGCTAGATAGATACATACTACAATTATAACTCCTAATATGAAATACATTTTTGTCTCCTTTTATTTTATTTTTTTGCCATTCTTTTGCGTACTGTTGGGTCTAAGTAGCGTTTTCTTACTCTAATATTTATTGGAGTAACCTCTACTAATTCATCTTCTTCAATCCACTCTAAAGCACGCTCTAGGCTTAATTTGCGTGGTGGCACTAGCTTGATTGCATCATCGCTTCCGCTAGCTCTTACATTGGTTAGATTTTTACCTTTAATTGGATTTACATCTAAATCATTTGGTCTGCTATGTTCGCCAATAATCATACCTACATAGACTTTTGTTTGCGGTTCGCAAAATAGCACACCACGATCTTGAAGGTTAAATAGCGAATATGCAAGAGCGACGCCATTTTCCATACTTACTAACGCACCATTGCTTCTATGTTCAACTGTGCCAGTAAGTGGTCTAAACTCTAAAAAGCTGTGATTCATAACACCTTCACCTTTGGTATCGGTCAAAAATTGACTTCTAAAACCGATAAGTCCACGAGCTGGGATCTCAAATTCAATCCTAGTTTGGCCATCGCCAGTAGGATTCATACTAACCATCTCAGCTTTTCTTTTGCCAAGCTTTTCAATTACTGCTCCAGTACAATCATCTGGAGCATCAATTACAAGTAACTCAAATGGCTCACATTTTACTCCATCGATCTCTTTTACAATTACTTCTGGCCTACCAAGACAGAACTCAAAGCCCTCTCTTCTCATATTTTCAGCTAGAATTGTAATTTGTAATTCACCACGACCGCTTACTTTAAATTTACCTTCGCCTATATTTTCATATTTCATAGCGATATTGGTTTTCATCTCGCTTTCTAGACGCTCATCAAGTTTATTTGATGTTACATATTTACCCTCTGTACCTGATAATGGGCCATCATTTACGCTAAATACTACGCTTAAAGTAGGCTCTTCTATATGAAGTGGATCAAGTGGCATTGGTGAGTTCGGATCTACTACGCTATCGCCCACATCAAGAGCATCAAATCCAGCAATTGCTACGATATCTCCGCTGCTTGCTGTATCTATATCTGTGCGTTCAAGTCCTAAAAATCCAATAAGTTTGCTAATTCTACCTGTGGTTTTGCTACCATCTGCTTTAGCTAGCATTACGCTTTGGTTTTTACTAATTGTACCATTAAAGATTCTAGCGATGCCGATTTTACCAACATAATTATCATAATCTAGTGTAAAAACTTGAAGTTGAAGTGGATTATCATCTTTGCCACTTGGAGCTGGAACATGATTTATAATAGTTTCAAATAAAGGCTTCATATTGATATTTTCATCTTCTAGCTTATGTTTAGCATAGCCATTTTTTGCAGCAGCATATACTATTGGGAATTCAAGCTGTTCATCATTTGCATCAAGTGCAACAAATAGATCAAAAATTTCATTGATAACTCTATCAGGATCGCCAGCTGGTTTATCGATTTTATTTACTACAACGATTGGACGAAGACCTAAAGATAGGGCTTTTTTTACAACGAATTTGGTTTGTGGCATTACGCCTTCTTGTGCATCTACAAGGAGTAAAACTCCATCAACCATCTTTAAGACACGCTCAACCTCACCACCAAAGTCGGCGTGTCCTGGAGTGTCGATGATATTAATTTTATAATCTTTATAGCGAATAGCTGTATTTTTGCTAAGAATTGTGATACCACGCTCACGCTCGATATCATTGCTATCCATAACTCTTTCACCTATATTTTGGTGTTCTGTAAATGTGCCTGATTGTTTAAGTAGTTCATCTACCATTGTTGTTTTACCGTGGTCAACGTGTGCGATGACGGCGATATTTCTGATATTTTCCACTAGATTTTCCTTAAATATTTTCAAATTTTTAGGGGCGATTATATCTAAAAGTTGCTAAATTTGCTTTGAATTTAATAAATATAACATAAAGCCTAAAAATCGGAATAGAATTTGCTATATAAGGCCAAAATTCTCAAACTAGGATAGCAAATGCAAGGTTTAAACGAAGCGCTATTAAGCTCAAGTAACTCCACTCAAGTCCAAAGCAAACCTGTTAAAACTGAACAAAATGAAGGTAATGATAGCTTTTATAAAATGATTGAAAATAGCGTAAAAGAGTATGAAGATTCTAAAGCCTCACAAAACTCTAAGGAAAATAATCAATCAAAATCGCAAGAACAAAGCGCCAATCAAACCACACAAGGCTCTAGTGCAAACTCTAGCGATAAAACTGCTCAAAACTCTAATCAAACAAATAGTGCTAAAACCGATAGCTCACAAAGCGATAAAATGGTTCAAAATAGCGCTTTAAATTCAGCCCAAAGTGGTCAAAATACAGATGAGATTATGCTAGAAAATGCTGATTTTATAACGCTTTTAAGCCTTTTAGAAGCTAGTGATGGTAGTACTAAAACAGGCACTAATCTGCTAAGTTCAAGCTTAAATAAATTCTTAGCTACTGAACAAAATATCAAAGAGCTAAAAGGGGCTAAAAATCTGCAAGAATTGCTAAATTTAAGTGAAAAATTTGGCCTAGGTCTAAGCAAAATAAAAATCTCAAAAGATGGTCTTGAAGCGCTAAAAAATGAGTTTAAAAACCTAAATGCTAAAGGGTTTTTTAATCAAATTCCAGCACTAAATCAAGCTATTGATTTAAATG
>JAFVMP010000063.1 GCA_017506845.1 Campylobacter sp. | reverse complement strand
AGTTTATATGGGGGGGGGGATTTTGATAAATTTGAAGAAAATATTGCAAATTTTTTAATAAATTTGAGAAATTTATAAAATTTAGATTAGATATTGTAGTTTTATGACTTGGGTATTTTATAATTTTTAGAGTGGAATTTAGATTAGATTGGGTGAGATATTAAAATGTTATGGGGGTGTAATTTGTTTGAGGAGATGGAGTAAAAATATATTAAAAAAGCAACTTTGAATTTAATTTATGCTAGAATTTAAAAATTTAACCATTTTAAGGATATTTATGCAAGTTTCAAAATATAACGCAAGCGGTAATGATTTTGTTATTTTCCAGGCCATTGATAATGCTAAATTTGCTGCAAGTAACCGCTCAGCACTAGCTGTGCGTCTTTGCGATAGATTTAGTGGAGTTGGCGCAGATGGAATGATTATTATCAAACAATCAAATAATCAGTGTGATTTTGCGTGGGAGTTCTACAATAGCGATGGAAGTATAGCAGCAATGTGTGGCAACGGTAGTAGGGCCGCTGCACTTTATGCATATAAAAACCAAATTTGCGATGCTGTTTGCACCTTTGAAACTGGTGCTGGAATTATTGGCGCTACCATTGTAAAAGACCATGTCGAAGTCGCTCTAAGCGAGCCAAAAAAGTTAAGCGAACCATTTACTCAAATGGGATTAGAATGGAACTTTTATAATACTGGAGTGCCGCATTTAGTAAGCTTTGTGGATGATTTGGATAAATTTGATTTAGAAATTTGCAAAACTATGCGCCAACAATATAACGCAAATGTCAATTATGCCAAATTTGATGGCCAAAGATTATTAGTGCGTACCTTTGAGCGTGGTGTTGAAAATGAGACAAATGCCTGTGGCACTGGAATGGCAGCTTCGTTTTTTACTGGATTTGAGCGATTTGGACTAAATGATAAAGTAGAAGTTATGCCAAGAAGCGGTGAGATTTTAAATCTTAGATTTGATGGAGAGACTATCCATTTTGGTGGAAAAGTAAGCCATATTTTTGATACGGCAATATATTAGAAATTTAGATAAATTTAAGTAAAATTAGCCAAAATGCAAAGGATGAAATTGAAAAATATAAGAGTAGCTCACTCACCAGATGCTGATGATATCTTTATGTATAGCGCTATAAATTTAGGCTGGGTTGGTAGTGAGATTTTGCAGTTTAGCTCTAAAGCTGATGATATAGAGACGCTTAATCAAGCGGCCTTGCGTGGCGAATTTGATGCTACGGCCATTAGTTTTGCTCTTTATCCATTTATAGTTAAAGATTATGCTTTACTACGAACAGCAGTAAGCTTTGGCAATGGATACGGCCCAAAACTAATTAAGAAAAAACATACAACTCTAAAGCCAAATTTCAAAGTCGCACTAAGCGGACAATACACCACAAATGCTCTACTTTTTAAAATCGCATATCCAAAAGCTAGGATAGTTTATAAGAATTTCTTAGATATCGAAAATGCTGTACTAAGCGGTGAAGTTGATGCTGGCGTGCTAATTCATGAGAGTATTCTTAGCTTTAGTGATGAACTATGCGTAGAGCGTGAAATTTGGGATATTTGGTGTGAACTTAGAGGCGATGATAGTCTGCCATTACCACTTGGAGGTATGGCCCTTAGACGCAGTCTGCCGCTAAGTGATGCTATAGAGTGCGAAACGGTACTGACAAAAGCTGTGCAAATCGCTCACGATAATAAAAAAATATTAAGTTCTATGCTACTAGAGCGTAAGCTAGTGCGTGTAGATGATACAAGTTTGCAAAAGTATCTAGGACTTTATGCAAATGCTGAATCTATCAGTATGAGCGATCTTCAGCTGCGTGCGGTAGATAGGCTTTTTGAAATCGGATATGAGAGTGGGGTTTATTCAAATTTAATCAAATCTCAGCCAAATCTCATACCAACTGAGTATCTAAATAGTAGGAATAGCTAATGCAAGGCGATCTAATCGGTCTAGGCGTTGAGACCTTTAAACTAGCGCTAATGATTAGTCTGCCTATGCTTATAGCTGGATTGGTAGCTGGTTTGCTAATTAGCATTTTTCAAGCTACTACACAGATTAACGAGATGACGCTAAGCTTTGTACCAAAGATAATTTTGGTTGTGGTGGTAATAATCTTTTTAATGCCGTGGATGATGGGGCAAATGATTGATTTTACTGAACGAATCTTGAATATGATACCAACATTTATCCAATGAAAATTGATTTTAGCAAGTATAGCTCTGTAAGAATTGGCGGGATTTTTGATGTAGAAGTGCTAGATGAAATGCGTGAGTTTGATGGAGTGATAATTGGCGGAGCAAATAATTTGCTTATCTCGCCAAATCCACCTAAAATGGGGATTTTAGGAAGTAAATTTGACTATATCAAACTAGAAAATGGCGTACTAAAAATTGGCGCTAAAACTCCAAGCTCAAAAATATATAAATTTACTAAAGATAACAATATTGGCGGCTTTGAATTTGTTAAAAAGATTCCTGGAACACTTGGTGGAATGATAAAGATGAATGCTGGAGTAAAAGAGTATGAGATTTCAAATTTGCTCTTAAATATCACAACATCTAAAAGAATAGCGCTAGCTAATGAGTGTGGATTTAGCTACCGCCACTCAAATATTGATGGAGTGATATTTGAAGCTAGTTTTAAAATTATGCGTGAATTTAATGAAGCTCTAAGCAATAAACTCAATCAAAAGCGCTCCAATCAGCCAAAAGGTGCGAGCTTTGGCTCATGCTTTGCCAATCCTGCTGGCGATCATGCTGGGCGACTTTTAGAGGCTGCTGGAATGAAAGGCTATAGAATCGGCGGATGCGGCTTTAGCGAAATTCATGCAAATTTTTTAATAAATTATGGCAGTGGAAGCTTTAATGATGCAATAGAGTTGATAAATTTAGCCAAAAACCGTGTAGCTGAACTTTTTGGTATAGAGTTGCGTTGCGAGGTTGTGATCTTATAGGATTATTTTTGTATTTTTAGTAGTTTTACCAATTACCCTAATTTTATAAATCCATTTTAATTAATATATAAAAAGATTGATATATTGTATATAAAACCTCGCAATGGCTAAGCATTGCGAGTAAATTTAAGCTATTAAAGATTTAAATTTAAGCTACTGTAATAGTCTTAATATATTTTGTTGTACTGAGTTGGCTTGACTCATAGCGTAGCTACCGCTTTGGGCTAGTATGTTAAATTTAGAGAAGTTTGCACTCTCACTAGCAAAATCTACATCTCTTATTTGAGATTCAGCTGATTTTACATTTACTTGGGTAACTGTAATATTATTTATAGTAGCTACTAATTGGTTTTGTACTGAACCTAGATCAGCTCTTAATTTATCTAGAGTTTTTCTAGCTGCTTCAGCT
>JAFVMP010000062.1 GCA_017506845.1 Campylobacter sp. | reverse complement strand
TTATCAGCATTTTTGATAGTTGATAGACGGTGAGCAATAACAAATATAATCTTATCTTTGCTTAAATTTTCAATAGCTTTTGTTATTTCTTGTTCGCTTTCGTTATCTAGTGCGCTAGTAGCTTCATCAAATATTAGAATTTGTGGATTATGATAAAGAGCTCTAGCTATGGCGATTCTTTGTCTTTGGCCACCGCTTAAATTTACGCCATATTCATCTAAAGTTGTATAGATTCCATTATCTAAATTTTTAACAAAACTCCAAGCATTTGCCATCTTAAGTGCCATTATAACTTTAACCTCATCTAGTGGAGCAGCATACGCTACATTAGCTGCTATTGTATCGTTAAAGATATATACACGCTGAGTAACTAAACCAATATTTCGCCTTAGGCTATCTAGTTTAAATTCGCTTAAATCATTATCATTGATTAAAATCATTCCAGAATTTGGGTCATAAAATCTCATTAATAGATTAATAAGTGTGCTTTTGCCGCCACCACTACTACCTACTAGTGCTATCATTTGACCCTTATAGACTTTTAGATTTATACCATTTAGTGCAATTTTATCACCGTAGTTAAATTTTAAATCTTGAATTGTGATTGAATTTACCTTAGCTGGGAAATTTATATTTCCATCAATAATATTTGGCTGCATATCAAGTAATTCAAATGTTCTTTGACTAGCTACTACTGCATCTTGCATTTGATTATATATATTAGTTATTCTTTTAATTGGTGTATAAAGCATAAATAAAGCTGTAAGAAAGCTAAAAAAGCTACCTACTGTAATTTCTCCATTTATTACCTGTTGTCCGCCAATGATAATAGTAACAGCAATACCAACAGAGCCTAGAGTCTCCATCATAGGGCTTACAAGAGCATTTACTTTTACAGATTTTAAATTTAATTTAAATATTTTATCATTTTGTGTATCAAATTTATTAAGCTCTTTTTCTTGTGCGCTATTAGCTTTTACTATCTCAATATTTGCAAATATCTCACTTAACACCGATGTGATATCGCTAGAAGTTTCTTGCGATGTTCGGCTAAGTTTTCGCATTCTTTTAGCTAAGCGTGAAAGCGGATAAAATGCTGCTGGCAAAACTATTAAAGAAAATAGGGCTAAAGTAGGGCTTTGATATATTACCACGCACAATAAACCGATAATTGTTACAAACTCACGCACTAGTTCAGGGATTAAATTTGATACTATAGAGCGAATTCTTTCTATATCTCCCATAATTCTACTCATAAGCTCGCCACTTCTATATTTATGAAAAAAGCTCATATCAAGACTTAGGATATTATCAAGTTGTTTATGTCTAAAACGCCTTACCATATCTTGTCCGATATAGGCTGTAAAATATACTTGCAGATATATGCCAAGGCTTTTTAAAAAATATATTGCTATAATTGCATATGGAAGTAGATATAGTAAATTTTCATCTTTTTGGATAAAAATATAATCAAGCACAGGCTTAACTAGCCAAGCAGAAACCGCAGTTCCAACACTAGCCATAATCATCCCAATGATTGATATGGTAAATTGTGGTATATACTCTTTATAATATGATTTAAACCGTCTAAAAACTTCTATTATTCCGTCCATATTTTCTCCCATTTTACTCCATTTGGCGTATCCATTATAGCAACTCCTAAAGCTGTTAATTCATCTCTTATAAGATCAGCTTTTGTATAATCTTTAGCTGCTTTGGCTATATTTCTATCATTTATTAAATTTGCAATTTGCTCTTTTTGCTCATCGTTAAATCCATATTGAAACCACTCAAACTCATCTTGATATAAGATCCCAAGAGTATCTTTGATAAAATCTAAATTTGCCATTATATCAGCTTTTAGTGCTTTATTTTTTGGTTCTTTATCTAGATTTGTATTGGCTATATTTACCATTTCATCAATTTTTGCTAAGGCTTCTGAAATATTTAAATCATCGCTTAGAGCATCTAATAAAGCAGTTTTAAACTCTAAATTTATCTCTCCAAGACTTACGCCACTTAAGCGTTTCTTTAATCTATAAATTTTATCAAGACGCTTTTTACTAGAGAGTAAATCTCCTATGTCATAGTTAAAATTTGCCCTATAATGACTGCTCATTAGATAATATCTTACCGCTTCACCCGGAGCAATAGCTAAAGCATCTTTAACAAAAAATGAATTGCCAAGACTTTTACTCATTTTTTCATTATTTACTTGAATAAATCCATTATGCAGCCAGTATTTAGATAGCTCTTGATGGTTTGCACATCTGCACTGTGCAGCCTCATTTTCATGGTGGGGAAAGAGTAGATCAGCTCCACCAGCGTGAATATCAATGGTTCCATTAAAGATCTCTTCAATCATTGCTACGCACTCAGTATGCCAGCCTGGTCGCCCCTTGCCAAATGGACTATCGTACCATTGATCATCAAATTTCCATAGCACGAAGTCTTTTTCATCTTTTTTGGTGCCACTACTTGCTACTCTAGCTATGAGATTTTCATCTTTTCTACCACTTAGACTAAGATATTTATCATCTTTACTTGTATCAAAATAAATCCCATCTTCAAGTCTATATGTAGCGCCATTTTGTTCTAGTTTTTGAATATATTTTATAATTGCTTCAAGCGACTCTGTGGCTTTAGGTTCTATATCGGCATTTAAGACATTTAAAGCGTTCATATCGTTTTTATATCTATCTATATAGTAGGTTGTTATCTGCTCTAAGCTTTGATTGCTAGATTTCATTTTAGCTAGAATTTTATCATCTATATCAGTAAAGTTTTTGACAAACTTAACCTTATACCCAAGAGCTATTAAAACTCGCCTAAGCAGATCAAAGCTAATACTAGATTTTGCATGCCCTAGATGCGCATCATCATAAACAGTTGGTCCGCAGACATAGATATTTATATCATTGCCATTAAGTGGAACAAGTTTAACTTTTTGTTTTAAAACTGTATCATAAATTTGCATATATTATATTCCTTAATTCTATTAATAAATAGCCAAAAATTACTGCTAAGATTATAGTTATTAGATTTATCCTATTAAAGATTATATCTAAAAATTGCCTAATTCCAAATACAAAAATCGCATATCCTAGTAAAAATAGTCCGCTAATACTCCCAGCAAGTGCTAGTCCGCTTGCTCCTAAAGGTTTAAAAAGAAGCAAGCATAAAGCAGTATTTATAAAAAGTGAATATATAGCTATTTTAGCAGCGATTTTTTGTTGCATTTTAGCATATAGCCAGAGCGAAAAGAGCTTATAAAGCCCAAAAGGTAAAAGTCCTAACATATACATCTGTAAGACCTTAGCTGATTCTATAGTATTGTTAGTGTTAAATTCACCTCTTTGAAATAGCAGCCAAATAATCTCATTAGCTAAAACAAATCCGCCAATAGTAGAAAAAATCAATAAGAAAAATAGTAAACTAAAGCTTTTTTTTAGCAAATTTATGGCGTTTGTATCGTTTTTAGATTTTATTTCTTTGGCAATTTTAGGAAATATTGCTGTAGAGAGTGCGATAGCAAAAAGTGCTAAAGGTAGCTGAAAGATTCTATTTGCGTAGTATAGATAGCTAATTGCCCCAGTAGCTAGAAAGCTAGCAATAAAAGTGGAGATAAAGTCACTTAGTTGATTAGCACTACTACCAATAATTCCATGGCCAAAGTTTTGCCAAAAGCCTTTAGCTTTAGCTCTTTTGCCTTTTGCAAATTTGACAATTCCAAGATTTAATAAACGAAGTAAATTTAATTTTTTAAGTGCGATAATATGAGATAAAACCTGCAACATTCCCCCAGCTACAACCCCCCAGCTAAGATACATTGCAGCACTTTTTTGGTCTAAATTTAATGCTAAAAGCAAAGCAGTTATCATCGATATATTTAGCAAAGCTGTACTAAAAGCTGTAGTGGCAAAGTGGTTTTTATATTGAAGAAGTGCTGAGAGTAGTGTAACAATAAAAATTGCCAAAAGATACCAAAAATTTATTCTTACTAGCGGAACAGCTAGAGCAATTGTCTCAGGACTAAATCCAAATGCAAGCGCCTTAGTAACTAAAGGAGCAAAGAGCATCACAATAAGACTAAGACCAAGCATTATAAGGCTAAGTTTGATTAAAATTTCAGCGCAAAACAACCCTTTTTGACTAACTTTTACTAAATTTGGCATAAAGGCTTGAGAAAATGCACCCTCTCCAAAGAGTCTACGAAATAGATTAGGCAGCTTAAACGCTACAAAAAATATATCACTCCAAATACTTGCACCAAGAGCATTTGCCGTCATTAAATCTCTAATAAATCCAAGCACTCTAGAACATAAAATTCCGATACTATTTGTAAAGAAATGTCGCAGCAACTATCAAATTCCTAAATTTAAAAATCTTGTATTATACTAAAAATCAGTTTAAATATTATATATTGTCTTAAATTTATTTTGTAATAAAAGTGCTAAAATGATTAAAAATCCGCCAATTACCATTTTAATAGGCTCAAAATCTATACCCCAAAAAATTGCATTTACCAAAATTGCTATTGGAATTATGGCATTATTCATAATTGCTAAAGTGCCACTATCGACCATAAGCGAGCCACTACTCCACAAATAATAGCCAAATCCGGAAGCTACTACACCAAGGTAGAGTAAAACTACCCAACTTTGCAAATTTTGTGGAAGCATTGTAAAATTCCCAAAGAGAATAAAGCTAACCCCTGAAACCAAAACCGCCCCAAGATAAAAATATCCAAAATTTGATCTATTATCTCTTAAATTTTTACAAGTAAGCTTATAAAATGCTTGTGCTGCCCCAAAGCAGATATTTGCCATCTGCACGAGTATAAATCCATATAAAGAACTAAGGCTCCAACTTTCAAATTTAATAATAAAAGCACCAATTATACATAAAGTAATGCTAATTAAGTATAGTTTTTTAAATTTGCACGATATAAGATCATAGATTAGGCTTAGATAAAATGGTGTAAATATAGTAAAAAGAGCAACTTCGCTTACGCTAAGATATAAAAATGAATGGTAGTAAAATATACTCATAAGACCAATTTGTAAGCCACCAATAGTGATTAATTTTAGTTTTAAATCAAATTTTAACTTTAAATTTAAAAATGGTAAAAATATCAAAAATGCTATACAAGAACGAAAAAGTATAGCAAAATAGTTATCAACAACTCCGACGATATAGTATCCAATAAGTGGAAATGAGAATGCCCATATCAAAGTTGTTACCCATAAATTGGCCATTTTTTATCCTAAATATTAAAATTTAGGCAATAGTATACTTCAAAAAAAGTTAATATTAATCTATTTTTTAGTAAAATATCCGATTAAAAATCTTAAGGAGTCGAGGTGTTATTTACCAAAGCCAGTGAATATGCTATGCTATCATTGATTTTATTATCACAAGCTAATCACCCAAAAGATGTAGATACTATATCATCTGAACTTGGAATTTCAAAAAGTTTTTTAGCAAAAATTTTGCAAAATTTAGCAAAAGAGGGTATATTGCACTCCTTTAAAGGTGCAAATGGTGGGTTTGTTTTGGCTGATAAACCATCAAATTTAAGCATTAAGCGCATTTTAGAGAGTGCTGAAAAGCGTAAGGTAAATGTATTTGAGTGCGCAAATTCTAGATGCGATTGCCCTAGCAGCAAAGGCGATGGATGTAAAATTTGGCCTATGTTTAATGATTTACAAGGTCGAATTGATGAGTTTTTAGACCAGATTACCTTAACCGATATTATAAAGAAATAACCTTGGCTAAGCGTAATATTCTAACAATGGTGGCGCCATTTTTAGCGCCAGTGATGAAGGCAAAGAGTTTAACTGTAGTTTTTGTTATTGTAGCGATTTTAGCTATTATCATTGTGCCATTACCTAGTGCTGTGTTAGATTTTTTCTTAGCACTATCTATAGCTATATCAGTTCTTATAATATTAATATCTATTTATATACCAAAGCCTACAGACCTTAGTACATTTCCTACTCTTGTTTTAATTGTTACTCTATTTAGATTAGCGCTAAATATTGCAACAACTAGAATGATTTTAAGCGAAGGGCATAATGGACCAGAAGCTGTAAGTGAGATCATTGCTAGTTTTGGTAAATTTGTTGTCGGTGGAAACTATGTAATTGGGGTTATTGTATTTTGTATTTTAGTTCTTATAAATTTTATGGTTGTAACAAAAGGTTCAACTCGTGTAAGTGAGGTTCAAGCTAGATTTACCCTAGATGCAATGCCTGGTAAGCAAATGGCAATTGATGCTGATTTAAATGCTGGATTAATAGATGAACAAACAGCCAAACAAAGGCGTCAAGACATTATATCAGAAGCTAATTTTTATGGCGCAATGGATGGTTCTAGTAAATTTATAAAAGGTGATGCTGTAGCTGGTATTATAATTACTATTATTAATATTATTGGTGGATTTTTAATCGGTGCTTTTCAGTACGATATGGAAATAAAAGATGCAGCAGCTACATATACAATTCTTACAATTGGTGATGGATTGGTGAGTCAAATTCCAGGACTTATTACTTCAACTGCAACAGCTATTATTATCACAAGAGCTAGTAAAGATGAAGATAATTTTGCTGAAGGTGTGGTAAATCAACTACTTGGTGAGTATAAGACGCTTTTAATTGTCGGTTTTATACTATTTGTATTTGCTTTAGTGCCAGGTCTTCCAACATTCTCTTTAGGATTTATGGGGTTATTATTTTTAGGGATTGGATTTATTTTAAAAATGATAGAAGAGGGAAAAATCGATTTCAGTGCTGTCAAAACCGATAAAAATAGCTCTCAGCAAGCTGGAAATGGTAATAAGGCTGCACCATCAGCTAATAAACTACCTAAGAAAAGCGAAGAAGAGATTGCCCTTGAAGAACAAGCTAAGATTGATGATATCTTAAAGATTGAAATTTTAGAGTTAGATTTAGGTTATGGACTTTTAAAACTTGCTGATGGGGATTTGGTTGAGAGAATCCGTGCTATGAGGCGAAATATGGCTACAATGTTAGGATTTTTGATGCCTAAAATCAGATTAAGAGACAATATTTTGCTTGGGCCAAATGAGTATAAATTTAAGCTCAAAGGTGTCGTAATTGGCTCAGGCGTGGTATATCCTGATAAATGTTTAGCAATGGATAGTGGTTATGTAAGTGCTGATATTGATGGAATTGCAGTAAAAGATCCAGCCTTTGGGCTTGATGCATTATGGATTGATCAAAATTATAAAGAGGATGCAATTTTAAGTGG
>JAFVMP010000061.1 GCA_017506845.1 Campylobacter sp. | reverse complement strand
GCATAAAGGTAGTAAATCCAATGCATATCAAACTCTATGAAAGTGTAATGCATATTGTAAGCGATATCTATGCAGAGCTAAGCCCATCAACAACTCCACTTGAAGCTCTTACTACTATTTTTCCAGCCGGCACACTTAGCGGTAGTCCAAAAATTAGAGCAATGCAGATTATAAATGAGCTTGAGAGTTGTAGTCGTGGAATTTATGGCGGAGGGATTGGTTTTTGGCATTTTAATGGAGATATGCAAATGGCTATTCTTATTCGTTCAGCTATCTTTACTAAAAATTTAAATTCAACTTCAAATAGAGTATTTATCGGTGCTGGAGCTGGAATTGTATGGGATAGCGTTGCTCAAAATGAGTATGATGAGATCTGCAATAAACGCAAAAGCTGTCTAAAAATATTTGAAAAATACGCAACCCAAAGGGATTAAACCAATGATTTTAATGATTGATAATTATGATAGCTTTGTTTATAATATATACCAATATCTCTTAGATACAACTAGTGAAGCTATAAAATGCGTGCGAAATGATGAGATTAGCATTGATGAGATTAAGAGATTAAAACCTAGCAAAATCATCTTAAGCCCAGGACCAAAACATCCTAAAGATAGTGGAGTTTGTATTGATATTTTAAAGGCAAATTTAGGTATTCCAATTCTTGGAATTTGTCTTGGTCATCAAGCAATTGGCCTAGTAAATGGTGCTGATATTAAGGTTCTTGATACTCCAGTTCATGGCAAAACTAGCCAAATTCAAACTCAAAATAGTAGCATTATATTTAAAGGATTGCCAAAAAGTTTTAGCGTAATGAGATACCACTCACTATATGTTGATAATCTACCGCCAAATTTACAAGTTACAGCTTATAGTAGCGATGGAATTATTATGGCATTAGAGGATAAAGATAGGCAAATTTTTGGTATTCAGTTTCATCCTGAAAGCTTTTTTAGTCAATATGGAAAGCAGATAATTGCCAATTTTGTCTCATTAAATAAATCTAAAGATCAAATTCAAGAAAAAGCAAATTTTGCTCCATTTCTTACTAAATTACAAAAAGGCTTCCCTTTAGATGCTAGTGATTATGAAATAATATGCAAAGAAATTTATAATAAAAACTACGATGATGTACAGCTAGGCGCACTTTTAGTGCTAATAAGTGAAAAGTCGCTATATCCAGATAGTCTAGCTGCACTTGTTAAAAATATACTAAAATACTCTACAACCTATAGCGATAACTCGCCTATGATTGATATAGTAGGTACTGGCGGAGATGCACTAAAGACCATAAATGTATCTACCACAGTAAGCTTTATCTTAGCTGCTTTAGGAGTTAAAGTAGCTAAGCATGGAAATAAAGCTATAACATCAAAAAGTGGAAGTAGCGATATTTTAAGTCAAATTGGCATAAATCTTGATAGCGATATAGAGCGTCTAAAATCTCAATTAAACGAGCAAAATCTCGCCTTTTTTCACGCTCCATACTTTCATCCTATCACTGCAGCAGTAAAAGATGTAAGGCTAAGACTTGGAATTGGAAGTGTCTTTAATATTCTTGGGCCTTTATTAAATCCAAATTTAAATCTAACCAATCAAGTTGTAGGCAACTACTTAGAAGATGTAAATGAGTTAATCGCACATACTCTACTTAATCTAGGCAGAAAACACGCTTTAGTAGTTCATGGTATGGATGGTATGGATGAGATTACTCTATGCGATGAGACGCTAATTCACGAAGTAAAAGATGGTAGGATTTTAGAGTATAAAATCACACCTGAGCAGTTTGGTTTTGATAGAGCTTTTCATGCTGATATTGCTGGAGGTGATGCTAGCTATAATGCTGATATTTTAAGAGCTACGCTAAAAGGAGAGCTTAGTGGAGCTAAATTTGATATAGTGATTTTAAATGCTATGTTTGCTCTATATGCTGCTAATCAAGCTACCTCGCCTATGGTTGCTAAAGATATAATATTAAACGCTATAAATAGTGGTAAGGTTTGGGAATTTTATAAAAACTACACCGGAGATAATAAGTGAAAGAGAGTAAGGAATATCTAACTACTCAATTAATTAGCTATTTAGGAAACAAAAGAACACTCCTAAATAGCATTGAAGGAGCAATAATTGATATTAAAAACGAACTTAAAAAAGAACGCATTGAGTTTGCCGACGTATTTAGCGGTAGCGGAGTAGTTTCACGCCTTGCAAAGGCTCATTCTAGCTTAGTTTTGGCTAATGATTTAGAAAGATATTCATATATTATAAATTCTTGCTATCTATCAAACTCTAGCTTAGATTTATTAAATACATTAAAAGAGTATTACACTCAAATTCAAAATAATTTTACTCCAAAAGAGAGTTTTATCAGTGAGCTTTATGCCCCAAAGGACGATAATAATATAAAAAGTGGCGAACGGGTATTTTATTCTCGCTCAAATGCTTTAATTATCGGTGGATTACGCCACGCTATAGAGCAAATACCAGCTGAATTTCAAAACTTTTTTATCGCTCCTTTGCTTAGCAAGGCTTCAGTGCATTCAAATACTGGTGGAGTTTTTAAAGGCTTTTATAAGGATAAAAATGGAGTAGGTAAATTTGGCGGAAGTGGAGAGAATGCTTTAAGTAGAATACTTGGCAAAATTACTCTTGAGATGCCAGTATTTTCAAATTTCAAAAGTGAATTTAAAGCGTTTCAAAATGATGCCTTAGAATTTGCCAAGATTGCCCCATCTGTGGATATAGCATATTTTGACCCACCTTATAATCAGCATCCATATGGCTCAAACTATTTTATGCTAAATTTAATTAGTGATTTTAAAGCACCTGATACAAATAAAATCAGCACAATAAGCGGAATACCAGATAATTGGAACCGCTCAAATTATAATAAAAAAGCCTTAGCAAGTAAGGAATTTTTCAATCTTTTAAGCGAATTTAGGGCTAAATATTTAGTAATATCTTTTAATTCTGAAGGCTTTATAACAAATGATGAGTTTATATCTAATTTAAGTAAAATAGGTAAAGTATATACTAAAGAGATAAAATATCCAGCATATAGAGCAAGTAGAAATTTAAATAATAGAGAGCTATATGTAACTGAGTATCTTTATATTATTAAAAAGGATACTAAATGAGCATTTTGGTTAAGATATGTGGAATTAAAAGCCAAAATGAGGCACAAAGTGTCTGTGAAGTTAATTTTAATGGCAAAAGAGTGGATTTTATAGGAGTTATCCTAGCTAAAAGCCCACGCCAAGTAGATCTAGATACAGCCAAAAAGATAGTAAATATAGCTCATAGCTATAAAATAAAAGCTGTAGGAGTTTATGATAGTAAAAATTTAGATGAGATTTTAAATAGTGCTTTAGAGGCTAAATTTGATGTAGTTCAAATTTACACCCAAGCAAGCAAACAAGACTTTGCAAAATTTAGCTCAAATAGTATAAAATTATGGCAAGCATGTAGTGTAGGCTCAATATTGCCAGATTTAAATCAAAATTGCGATCTTGTTTTATATGATGCTAAGGGAGTAAATTTAGGCGGCAATGGAGTTAGCTTTGATTGGAGACTTTTAGATGGAGTTAAGAGCGAATTTGGTCTAGCTGGCGGCTTAGGCGTGCATAATGTTAAAGATGCATTAAAAAGCGGGGCAATTTTGCTAGATTTTAATAGCAAATTAGAAGATAATAATATGGTTAAAGATCCCAAAAAAATATATGAGATATTAAAAATTATAAGGAATTAAAATATGAATGCAAAAGCTTATTTTGGTAAATTTGGAGGGCAGTTTGTCCCTGAGACTGTAATGAGTGCGTTAATAGAACTTGAAGAGGCGTATGAAAAAATTGCAAAAAGCGATGAGTTTAAAAGTGAGCTTAATGAACTTTTAAGAGATTATGTAGGAAGACCTAGCCCGCTATATCACGCTAAAAGACTTAGCAAGCATTATGGGCATGATATCTATCTAAAAAGAGAGGATTTAAACCACACTGGAGCACATAAAATCAATAACGCCCTAGCTCAAGCCCTACTAGCAAAAAAAATGGGAAAAACAAAAATAATGGCTGAAACTGGAGCTGGACAACACGGAGTAGCTACAGCTACAGCAGCTGCTCTTTTAGGTTTAGAGTGCGATGTATATATGGGCG
>JAFVMP010000060.1 GCA_017506845.1 Campylobacter sp. | reverse complement strand
TGACCGGCCCCGCCCAGTCTGTGCTGGGTATGCGGCCCGACCAGGCCCTCAACCGCTTCCTGGGCGGCCTGCCCATGCGGTTTGAGAGCGCCCCCGGCCCCTGCAAGCTGGAGGCCTGCCTGTTTGAGATCGACACATCCGCCCGCAAGTGCCTGTCGGTGCAGCGGGTGGACATTCGGGACTGAGGAAAGGAACGGTATTACCAATGATAAAGGTGCTTCATGCTGCCGACTTCCATCTGGATTCCCCCTTCCGGGGGCTGACCGGGGAGCAGAGCGCCCAGCTATATACTCACTCTCATGATAATAATCACTAGCTAAAACCATTAGCCTGCAATCATTAGAGAAATTACGCATAACACGCCACATATTTACACCGATATATAGACCGATATTAGGTGAATTTAGCTTAATTATCTCTTTATTTTTCCCATTATCTAGCTCAAATTCGCAACTTCCAGCTAGTGCTATCACGACTTGTTCAAGCTTAGTATGAGCGTGAAAGCCCCTAGGCTCTATATTTGTATCATAGATATAATATACTCTTTTAATATCAAATGGAATGTTTCTAAAAGATTCCAAGCTCACTAGTTTTCCACGTTCATCACCTATAACATTAAAATTTAAGATTTTATAGTTCATTATTCTGCTAAAGGGCATCTTGCACCTCCTCCCTTTTTTCTCTACTAATAATATAGAAAACATTAAAAAATTAATATAAATACGGATAATTTACATCATTTTGTGATACATCCATTACAGAATCTTTTTATCCCTATAATGTTAAAATCAATTAATTTAACACTTATACTTGCCTAAATACCACTCTGCAGTCTTATGAATTCCGTCTGCAAAACTCTCTTTTGGATTCCATCCTAATTTTGCGGCTATTTTACTACAATCAATCGCATATCGCCTATCATGCCCAGCTCGATCTGCAACAAAAGAAATTTGATTAGCATATGAAGTTCCATCAGCCTTAGGAGAGATACGATCTAAAATAGCACAAATCTCACCCACTACTTCTAAATTTGTTTTTTCGCTATTTCCACCTATATTAAAGGTCTCTCCATAAAATTTAGAATGAAACACAGCATCAATCCCACTGCAATGATCCTTTACATATAGCCAATCTCGAATATTTTTTCCATCGCCATAAATTGGGATTGGATTTCCTGCTAAAGCATTGCGAATAATTGTAGGTATTAACTTCTCATTATGTTGCTTTGGACCATAATTATTTGAACAATTAGTAATAAAAGTATTTAATCCGTAAGTATGATGATAGCTCCTAACTAACATATCGCTTGAAGCCTTAGAGGCGCTATAAGGCGAATTTGGCGCATAAGGCGTATCCTCTGTAAAATATCCACTCTCTCCCAAAGAGCCAAAAACTTCATCAGTGCTAATATGATGAAATACACGATTTTCCTTGCCAGCTTTTGGCTTAAATGGCGCATCAAACCAACTTAAGTACGCACTATGTAACAAAGTAAAAGTTCCATTAACATTAGTTTTTACAAAAACATCTGGAGTCTTAATGGAATTATCAACATGTGATTCTGCAGCAAAATGAATCACATCTGTAATATCATAATCCTTAAATATATTTTGCACTAAATTTGCATCACAAATATCGCCTTGAATAAATATATAATTAGGATCTGTTGCTACACTAGCAAGATTATCTAAATTCCCAGCATATGTGAGTAAATCTAAATTTATAATGTGATAATTAGGATATTTTTGCATAAAATACTCTATAAAATTACTACCTATAAAACCAGCGCCACCTGTTATTAATATATTTTTCATTTTAATAATCCTCTTAAATAGCTTCCATATCCGCTCTTATCTAGTATACTAGCTCGTCTTAAAAGCATCTCTTCATCAATCCATTCATTATTAAAAGCTATCTCTTCTATACAAGCGATTTTATACCCTTGTCTTAGCTCGATGGTTTGGACAAAATTTCCCGCCTCAAGCAAATTATCATGTGTTCCAGTATCTAACCACGCAAAACCCCTGCCCAAGCCTTGTGCTTTTAATCTATTTTGTTTTAAATATTCTATATTCACATCAGTTATCTCTAATTCGCCCCTAGCACTTGGCTTTATAGATTTAGCGATATCTATAGCACTATTATCGTAAAAATACAATCCAGTAGCTACGAAATTACTCCTAGGATTTAATGGCTTCTCTTCTAAGCTTAGCACCTTGCCATCTCCATCGATCTCTACTACGCCAAATGCTTGTGGATTTTTCATATGATAGGTAAATATAGTAGCAAAACCATTTTTTGCTTCATTTTTTGCTTGCTGCAACATCGGAGTAAAACCCTGCCCATAAAATACATTATCACCCAAAATCATTGCTACATCATCATTTCCCACAAAACTATCAGCTAAAATTAGTCCTTGAGCCAAGCCATCAGGTGATTTTTGTACGCAATATTCAATATTCATACCAAGCCAGTTTCCATCCCCAAAAAGCTCTTGAAATCTAGATATATCTTTTGGTGTAGAGATGATAAGAACTTCTCTAATACCAGCCAGCATTAACACAGATAATGGATAATAAATCATTGGTTTATCATAAATTGGCAAAAGCTGCTTGCATAATGTAATAGTATTTGGGTATAGCCTTGTGCCACTACCACCTGCTAGAATTATACCTTTCATTTAACCTCCCTATAATTATCTTTATTTTTAATCCTTTCAAACAACTCCATCCACTGCTTCATTACAACTTCTTTGCTATCTTGAATTAACTTCCAAATATCTATTAAGCGTAAAAAGCCTTTTTCTTTTGATAGCCTACCTACGCTTACAACTACTTTTTGTGAGTAATTAGTATTTAAATTTGAGATATTTGGAAGGAAATTTGGGATTATATAAAAATTAGAATTTGGGTATTTTGTTTTATAGCTATCAAGCTCTTGAGAAGAAAGTAATACAAAATTTTGCAAACCATCTAAATTAAAATTCTTATAAATATCAAATTTGTCATGAATAAGTTTAATTACAGCACTATTTTTTAAAGCAAATTTACCATTGATAAAACTATCACTATTATCGATAATAATATCTGGCTCAATTTCTTTTGCTAATTTTATAAAACGCCTGTTCATTATTTTTATAATTATTCTATTTGCAAATCTAACCAATGGCCTAGCTAATTCACGTAAAATTTTAAAAAATGGGTTTTTTACATTTGGCAAGGTGATTTCTTTAATATCAGATAATTTTATCAATTCTATATTTTTACTATAATCAAATACTATATTTTTATTGGCATTAAATATACTAGTTATATAAATTTTATAATTTTTGACAAGCTCATTACTCAAATTCGCTACAACACGCTCCCTGCCGCCAACTATACTTAAATCAGGAACAACTATCAATATTTTCTTCAAAATCATACACTCCTTAAAGTTGGCAAGTAAAATTAATAAGTTAAATCTTACCATATTTTGCTATAATTTAAGCTAAAAAAGGCTTAAAATGTTTCATATTATATTTAGTTCAGATGAGAATTATATCAAATATACAGCAGTACTTATAAATAGTATAATTCCAAAGAGATCTCTTCAACAAGCATTCTCTCACCCGCGTTTTGCAGGGAGGGCAGGGGGTGACGGTGGCTCTTATCGTAGCAGGTATAATGCGTTCCGTAGCCCACCTGATCCACGTACAC
>JAFVMP010000059.1 GCA_017506845.1 Campylobacter sp. | reverse complement strand
GTATACGGGGATTCCTCGGGCCGCGGCACGCTTGGTCACACCGCTGATGGCTTTTCCGTACAGACTTTGAACGTCCATTTTTCCCCTAAAATTATTACTCATTGATATATCCTTTTTAAATTGTTTAAATTTGCACTTGCATTTAAAAGTAGCATATCAGCAATGACTAGTCTAGCCATAGCAGTAGCTACGACACTTCCACGCACGCCGATGCATGGGTCATGTCTGCCACGAAGCTCACATATAACCTCATTGCCGTCTAAATTTATTGTTGGTTGAGCTTTAAAAATGCTTGGTGTTGGCTTAAAGTAGCTTTTAATAACAATATCATTACCATTGCTAATTCCGCCTAAAATTCCGCCACAATGATTGGATTTAAAGCCATTTTTATTCATAAAGTCATTATTTTGACTTCCTAGCATAGTAGCAACATTTATTCCATCGCCTATCTCTACGCCTTTGACTCCATTTATCCCCATCATTGCACTGGCTAAAGCAGCATCAAGCTTATTATAAAGCACCTCTCCAAGCCCAGCTGGGGCGCCTTTTATGATGGTTAAAACAGTAGCGCCTAGGCTATCATTTGCATTTTTAGTGTTTAAGATTAGCTCTTTAGCGCTATCTTGGTTACTTTGATCAGCCCAAAAAATTTCACTAGAATTAGCAAAATCAAAATCAATCTCTTTTGCTTTTATATCTCCAATTTGCGTTACACAGCTTTGTACGCTTATGCCAAATTCGGCTAGCAACAAGGCCGCAAATGCCCCACCAGCTACACGGCACGCACTCTCTCTAGCGCTACTTCGTCCGCCACCTCTATGATCTCTAATGCCAAATTTAGCAAAATATGTATAATCAGCATGTCCTGGACGAAATAGATCTTTGATATTATCATAATCTTTGGAGTGTTGAGAGGTATTAGCAATTACAAATCCAACTGGGCATCCAGTGGTAAATCCATCATAAATTCCGCTTAAAATCTCGATTTTATCACTCTCTTTTCTAGATGTAGCGTATTTGCCTCCTGGGCGGCGTTTATCTAGCTCATTTTGGATAAAATCTATATCAAAGCGCACGCCAGAAGGCAAGCCATCAACTACTCCGCCAATAGCTACACCATGGCTCTCGCCAAATGTGCTTAGTTTAAGCTTATTGCCAAATGTATTCATAATTAGCCTTTAAATTATATTTTTTATCATATCTATAGCTTTTAGTGCAGCAGCTTGTTCGGCTGCTTTTTTGCTTGTTCCAATGGCTCTTGCAATCTCTTTGCCATCTAAAAATACTGCCATTTCAAAGCTTTTTTTATGATCTGGCCCACTTGAGCCTATTAATTCATATTTTGGCGCTAGGCCGATTTTGCCTTGTGTTATCTCTTGAAGTGCAGTTTTATAATCTTTTGTTAGTGAGCTTAAGCTCATATCTGTGAAATTTCTCTCAAGTAAATTGATAAAAATTTCACGAACCATGCCTAGCCCGCTCTCTAAATATATCGCACCCATTAAAGCCTCTAAAGCATCACTTATTAGACTTTGCTTACTACGACCACCATTGTTTTCTTCAGCTGGTGAGAGGTATAAAAACTCACCTAAATTTAACTCCTTAGCGATCTTGGCTAGACTATCTTCATTTACTAGTGAGGCTCTTAGTTTGCTTAAATCCCCCTCACTTTGAGTGCTGAATTTATGATATAAATACTCGCCAACTATCAAATCTAGCACCGCATCGCCTAAAAATTCAAGCCGTTCGTTATTTATAGAGCTTTTGATGCTTTTGTGTGTTATAGCTTCTTTAAGGAGGTTTAAGTTTTTGAATTTATAACCTAGACGCTCTTGAATTTGCTTTAGTTTATCCATCTATTGCTCCTGTTTTTGTAAATTTATCGCAGCTTCTCTAGCTAGCTTATCGCATAGCTCATTTTGTGGGTGTCCAGCGTGAGCTTTTATCCAGTGGGCTTTGACTTGGTGGGTTTGGATTAGACTATCAAGTTCTTGCCAAAGCTCTACATTTTTGACATTTTTATACCCTTTTTTCTTCCAGCCCTCAAGCCAGATATTTATCCCATTTGCTGCGTAGCTACTATCAGTGTAGAGACTGACTTTACATGGCTCTTTTAATGCTTTTAGGCCGTTTATTACTGCTAGTAGCTCCATTTGATTATTTGTAGTATCTGGCACAGCACCACTAGCATTTTTGGTGTGAATTCCAAACTCTAAAATATACGCCCAACCGCCAGGACCAGGATTATTTAAGCAACTTCCATCGCTAAAAAGAGATACACTCTTCATCGTTTTCCTTTATTAAATTTGGAATTATAACGCAACTACCAAGGCGTGCGCAGTGGTTGCAACGATAGAAAAATAATGGATATGTTCCTTTACACTTGTTACAAACATAGCTAAAGCTTAGCGTGGCGTTTATTTTATTTTGTTTAGCAGTTTTTAGTAGTTTTAATTCAAAATTGTTAATTTGGGTTTGATTTTGTCCTTTGGCACTATATAATTCTTTGTATTCATCGCCATCTAAAACAGCATCATTTAGATACAAAATATCTAGGCAGTGAGCTAAATCTGGCTTTATATTTATTAAATTTATATCCTTGCCATTTATGATAAAAAGTTCTAAAATCATACGACTAACTAGCTTAAAATCATTAGCAAATTTGGCCATTTTAGCAACTTTTTGTTCAAATTCCATCTGGCTATTTTTAAGCTTTAGCGCCTTTGTATAGGCAATCTCTTGGGCGACATCTACGCCTTGTTCTTGTAATGCATCAAGCACTTCTAGGCTCTTATCGTGCAGTCTAAGCTTTTCAAATCCAAGCCCAAGATGGCTAAGCGCATCAATATTTTTAGGACTAATCTTAATAGCTTCTAAAAATACTTCTATGGAACGCTGCATAAATCCAGCTTTTAAATAAGCCTTGCCTAAATTTAAAAATATTAACTCTTTTTGAGATTTTGTGATTGCTTTTTGAAGGGCGATTAGATAAATGGCTATAGCTTTATTAAACTCTCCGCTTCTAGCAAAAATTCCAGCAAGTGCATTAAGTGAGCCTGAATCAATATCAAGGCGAATTAGCATATCTTGATATTTTTGGTCTAACTGATTTTGTGGTTGAAATTTATTTACAAACTTATCAATGCTCTTTTTTTGATCATTTAAAGAAAAAACTCCCCAAAAGTAGCTAAGTATCGCTACTAAAAGCAGCACACTAAAAAGCACAATAAGCCCAAAAATAGGATCTCTATACTCGATGAAAAAAAAGTCCAAACCAAACTACCTTGCTAAATTTAATGGCGATTATAGCTAAATCAATGTATAATCTCGCTTATGATATCTAAAAATAGTATAGAAAATTTAAAAAATATAGTTGATATTGCTGATGTTGTAGGCAGTTATATACCGCTTAAAAAATCTGGTGCAAATTTTGTATGTGTTTGTCCATTTCATAATGACAAGCATCCATCAATGTCTATAAGCCCTAGCAAAGGTATATATCACTGCTTTTCGTGTAAAGCTGGTGGCGATGCTATTAAATTTGTTATGGAGTATGAAAAATTAGGCTATGTTGAAGCTATTGAAAAATTAGCAAGCATATATAATGTCGCATTAGAATATACAAGTAGCAAAAATGAACCAAAGATAGATAAGAAAATTTTAGAGAATTTAAATTTGCATTATAAGACGCTTTTGTATAAAAATCCTGAAGCTCTAAACTATCTAAAAAGTCGCTCCATCACTGATGCTATTATAGAAAAGTGGGAGCTAGGCTGGGCAGCAGGCTCACAAAATACTCTAAATTTACTTCAAAATGAAAATATCGAGCCAAAAGAGGCTTTAGAAGTTGGCGCTATAAAACAAAATGAGAGTGGATATTACGCTAGTTTTATTAATCGCATAACCTTTCCAATATATAATCATCTTGGGCATTTGGTTGGTTTTGGTGGTAGGACAATTAGCGATAATCCAGCTAAATATATTAATAGTCCGCAAAGCCAAATTTTTGATAAATCAAAGATATTTTATGGCTATGATAAGGCTAAGAGTGAAATATATAGATCGCATTCTATTGTAATTTGTGAGGGTTATATGGATTGCATTATGCTACATGCTGCTGGAATAAATAATGCCGTAGCAGTTTTAGGTACAGCCCTTACTCAAAAGCATATACCTTTAAT
>JAFVMP010000058.1 GCA_017506845.1 Campylobacter sp. | reverse complement strand
GAGTTGTTTTATATAGATTTAAGGAATTATTCTGTATAATTTCAACTCTTATTTCAAGTGGGTTTATAGCTCAGTTGGTTAGAGCATCCGGCTCATAACCGGATGGTCCCAGGTTCGAGTCCTGGTAAACCCACCACTTAATATCTTATATCTATTCAAATCCTTTTTTATTTATTCAATTTTATTGCCTATTTTTCATACTTGGAGAGAGTTTTCTAGTGCTGTTTTTTCTCAATTGATTTTGAAAAAATACTATTAATTCTCAAAAAGTTTAGTCATTAATTAAGTCACTACTATTTTAATAAGTCACTATTGAAGGAGTTTTATGGCTAATATTTCAAAGGCTTGTTTGAGCGATAAGGATATCGAGCTTTTAGAAATAAAAGATAAAAGATATTTTGCTGTTGTAGGAAATCCTAAGGAGCTTGAAATTTATATTAATCCTAAAGGGAGCAAGGTTTTTTCAGTAACTGTGTATGATAAATATGGCAAAAAACATAAATGCAAATTAAAAGAATTTAGACCTGGACTTTATAATGCATTTAAAGCTAGAAGAGATGCTATTAAGCTATTAAACAATTTTGATGAATTAGGAAAGGATTTTAATCTATTAAGTGAAACTAAAAAGCATACATATAAAGAGCTATTTATAAAGTATATGGATAAAAAAATTAAGATAGATGGCATTAGCAAAGATTATGCTAAAAAAATAACCTTGGTACACGAAAAATACATAATTCCAGCAATAGGAAATAAAAATATCAAAGAGATTAAATATGAAGATTTGGTTGAGATATTAAACAATATCTTTAACCCTAATAATCCTAATAAAAGCAGATTAGAAACTATTTATAGACTTATTTCTGTTATGAAAAATGTATTTGCAATTGCTATAAAAAGCAGATATATCAATTATGATCCAACTTTTGGACTAAGAGATGAATATCCTAGTTTGGCTAGTTTTTATCTAAAAAATAATATAGATAGTAGATTACCATCTTTAATAGATTTAGATATGATTAAAGAGTTTATCATAGATTTAAAGATGGATAATAAGCTAGACACACAAACAAAAAGAGCCATCTATCTACAAATTCTTAGCGTTAATCGCCCAATCAATACAGTTAGTGCTAAGTGGGAACATATTGATTTGGATAAAGCCATTTGGACTATTCCAGCAAATGAAATGAAGATGAGAGCAACTCACGAAATTCCACTTAGCAAATATATGCTAAAAATTTTAAATGCTCAAAAGTTATTTTGTTATGATTTAAAAGGTTATGTCTTTCCAGCCCTTAATACAAACGGACATCTACATAGGGACACACTAAGCAAGGCTATAAGAAATTTGGGTAGTAAAAACAAATATAGTGGCATTGCTACTTCACACGGATTTAGAGCTACATTTAGAACTATATGCTCTAGAAATAAGGCTGAACTTTTAAATTTAGGAATAAGTGAAGAAGCAATTGAGAGTGTTTTAGCTCATAAAGAGTTAAACGTAGTAAAACACTCATATGAAAGAGAAAAAGCCACTATAGAACAAAAAGCAAAGCTTTTAGAGTGGTATGGTGATTATCTAAATTCTATTGAGCCTTTAGGGTTTTAAAATAATTAATTAAATAAATAGTAAATAATAGCATTAATATAGCAGTTTTTCTATGCATTATATGCAAAAGTCAAGAAACAGATTGCTAAACCGATAAATAACGATATAATCGTTATTTGATAGCATTTAATAAAATATTATATAAAATATATTTGCTAAAGTGAAATATCCCATTATATCGATATTTAAGCTATATAAATAGGCGGTTTAGCACTATATAGAATTTTACTATACTTATTTTATGTATAATTTAAGCTAAAATTAAGTAGATATTTATCTTATATTTAATAAAAAATATAAAAAATCTCGTAAAATCAACCTGCTAACCTTAAAGTAAATAAAAATAAAATAAGCAAAATTTGGCAATTTTTTATAAAAAAATGGTAAATTTTTGCCAAAATTTACGAACTTTAACAAAAAAATTAAAAATTTTAACCCAAAATTTGGCACTTTAAGGAAAAAAATTGCATAATTTACTTTTTATTTAATAAATAATTTGCATATACAAAAATAACCCTAAAAATGAAAAAATCAAAAGTAAAATTTTAATATTTAAGATATATAATAGTAAAATTAGTTAATTTATAAAATGTATGTGTGGAGTAAAATTTGAAACAATTGACATTTGATGAGATTTATAATGATATTTTGTTAATACAAGATAACTATCTTAAATCCACTTTAGACAGGATAAAATTACAAGAAGTGAAATATATATTAAATTTTGACAAGACATTTAAAAATATTCCTGATGAAGCTTATTTAGATATAAAAAATTTATTTTTAGATTTTGCTAAAGATCTAATAGATTACAATGAGGAATTTAGAGCTAAAAAAAGAGTGATAGCAATTATGATACGATTAATGAAAAAGGGTATCGTATTAACACCTATGATTGCTTCTGTTACAATTTCTGCTATTAATGATTTTGCAAGAAATTTAAAAGAGCAAACTTCAAAGGGGATCAAATGGTACGATGTAGTAAATGTTCATAGTGAAATAACTAAGCAAAAACTAATGCATATTTCAAGTATTTTATTAGAAACCAATTCAAACTATACTTTTGATAATTTAAGGGATTTAAAAAATAATTACAATACAAAGCTAGATATAATTTGCAAGAAGTATAATTTGGATATAGGGCGTTTTAAAGCTTTTAGACCATATGAACAAATTTTAATTAATTATAAATATATATAGTAACTTGTAAAAAGCCATTACTAAATTTATTATTTATATGCTATAATTTCTCAATTTATTTTTTTAAAGGGTATAAAATGTATAGTAGTGGCAATAAAGAGTATTTAACTCAAGAAGAAGTGGAGAGTGAATTTCATATTCCTGTGAATTTGCAAAAAAAGTTTCGTATTAGATCAGATAGAGATTATGGTGGTAAGTTACCATATTTTAAAGTTGGTAAAAAAATTCTATATAAAAGATCTGATGTGATTGATTTTATAGAAGAAAGAAAAAGATGAATGAGTATAAACCCGCAAAATAAAGCGAGTTTATTTAGTTTAAGTTAAAAACAAAATACGATAGGGTTTTTAACTTATATATTTTTTATTGATAAAAATAGAGGTTCAATAAAATTATGAGTGATATTTTATATAAAAATGACTTAAAACAATTTGAAATTAGTCTAGAAGAATTTAAAAAAATGAAATTGCAATATAATAAAATTAACTATTGCTCTTACTTGGTAGATGGTTCAGTTAATGGTATAGTTGCAGATCCTGGTGTAGGTAAATCAAGATTAACTCTTGGTTTTATAAATAATATACTTAGCAAAAATAAGAAAAAAACTGTTCATATATTTGATTTAGATCAAGGTATGTCAACATATATCAATCGTGGATATGATAAATTTAAATCTACTTTTAAAGATAGATTTCAATTGTATAATATGATTGAGATGCTTTGCATTATGAAAGTAAAGCATAGTGAATTTATACAAAAATTAGCCAAAATTTATGAAGTTGAAGACCTAAGAAATGAAGTTTTTATTTTTGATAGCTTAGAAGGTTTTACCGAAAATATTAGCTCTAATGCTATGGTTGAAATAATGGAAGCTATGCGATCATTAGCATATCGTGGAGCTATTATTTTATATCTACATCATACGCAAAAATCTAAAGGCACTTATAAAGGTAGCACAACGATTAAAAGTAAATCAGATACTTTATTCTTTTTAGAAAATTTAACAGATGATTACTCTTCATCAATAGAATATTTTCGTTTATATACAAAAGGCAATTTAGGAAAAAATAGAGATGGAGATATAAGAGAGCTATATTTTAGTATTGATAAATCAAATTTACATAATCTTGATTTTCCACCAAAAGAAATGTTTAATCTTAATCTAAAAGAGAGATTATCTACAGAAACTATTATGGGTGCTTTAAATAAACTTGATAGCAATAATGACTTTATCAAATTAAATGAGAGCGAATTATGGAAAAGGTATTACGATCTAGCTCATAAAAATAGAATTTTAGATGAAGTATATAAAAGAAGAAGTTTTAATGATATCTTGAAAAAAATGATTGATATGAATATGATTAAATACGAAAAAATTAAAAAAAATAATGCTATATTGTATTATATAAATAAACTATAGCCATAAATAGATTTGGAAATCTGCTAGACTTGAAGGCATTAATGTTACATATCATCAAGCAGTATCTAAAAATATTGAAATTTAATTATTTTTTGCATAAAATTAAATAAAATATGTTATAATTGAACATTTTAAAACAAAAATTAAGAAAGAGGAAAAATGAATAAAGTTGTTAAGTATTCATTGATAGGGCTTGTAGGTGCTAGCTTTTTAGCTGGTTGCGGTGGAAATGATCCTTATGTAGATGAGATAAGCTCTATTGTATCTAAAATAGAAGGCGAAAAAGACTATGAAAATGGTGTAAACATAGTAACTAAAGAAGAAGCTATATCTGTTATTGATTTTTGTAATAATCAAAAATATAAAGATGTAAAAAAAGAACATAGTCCTGATAGCGAAACAGGGAAAAAAATTCAAGAGCTTGAACAATGGTGCTTTGTAGCTTCTAGTATATACGAAAGAGCTTGGGTAAAAAAATATGGTATTTCTATTGACAATATAAGAAATAAATAATTTAAAATTAAGAAAGGATTAAGAATGATTTTTACCAATAGAGAGAGAGAGAGAGAGAG
>JAFVMP010000057.1 GCA_017506845.1 Campylobacter sp. | reverse complement strand
TTTGGAGTTTTATCACTTTTACCTAGTAGATATGGCAAGAATTTATCAAATCCAGTTGTATAGTTAGCTATAAATTCTTTATCATATTTACCTGTAGTATATAGGTGATGTGCCATACCAAGCATCATAGCTGTATCTGTATTTGGTCTTGGAGCAATCCACTTGGCTTTATCGCCAAAGAATTTACCAGTTTCACTCCAAAGAGGATCGATTATAATAATCTCTTTACCACTATCTTTTAACTGCTCAAAATATTTAAGCCCTTGATCATCTGTAGCACTCCATGCGATTCTTAGAGTTGAGATCGGATTCATACCCCATAGAACTACAACTTTTGAGTGTTCTAGCACTACTGGCCAACTAGTTTGTTGCTCATAAACTTCAATGCTTCCAACCACATGAGGCATAATAACTTGACTAGCACCAGTTGAATAATCACCCAAAGTTCCTACAAAACCGCCACTTAAATTCATAAATCTATGTAGCAAAATTCTAGGATTGTGTAATTTACCACTACTATACCATCCATAGCTTCCTGCAAATATACTTTGCATACCTTTTTGTTCTCTTGTCTTTTTAAGCTCTCTTGCCACTAATTTAATAGCATCTTCGTATTTTACCTCTACCCACTCATCTATACCTCTTAATTCAGGTTTTGGACTATCTGGATTTTCTAGATAACTCTTTCTTACCATTGGAGCAGTAATTCTAGTTTTATATACTAAATCTGCCATTGTGTCTTGAAGTGGATTTGGGATTTTTGATAGCGTTTGATATGGTTTAGAACTTATGATTTTACCATCTTTTACTGTGGCTTTTAGCATACCCCAGTGAGCCGCTGTGAATATTTCTCCATTTTTAACCACTTGTGTATTTGGCCCAGCAAATAGATTGCTAGGAAGCATTGGAGCAAGACTTAAAGCTGCGCCTAGTTTTAAAAATTCTCTTCTATTGGTTTTCATTTGATATCTCCTTTTGAAGCTTTTTGTAGATATTGAATTATTAGCCACTCATCTTTTTTATCAATTGGGGTACGTGATAGCATTGATTTAAATAGCGATGGCCACTGATTTGGATTATATTGACTCTCTTTGTGTAAATGATGACAGATCGAACAGCTCTCTTGATATGTCTGTTTAGCTCTATCTAGCATAGGTTTTAGATCTTTTTCTAGGTTATCTTTTGTTGTATAGGCTACTACTTTAACCTCATCCCACTTGCCAGTCTCGCCTTTTTTGATTATCTCATATTTTGGCGTTTTAGTTTTAGCAAATGATAGGGCTATAATACGCTCACCATTACTATAATATATAACATTTGATGCAGCAGGATTTACAAATCCCTTCAGACTAAATTTAATCCTATCGCCTGATTCTTCGATTACATCAATGCCATTTGTTGGCAAAAGCTTACCAGCGATATCTTTTGAGTCTGGAGTTAGATATACTGGTTTGACATCTGTAGGGTATAGTATGCTAGCGCTAAGCGTACTAGATACAAGTAAGCTAGCTAATATTAACTTTTTCATCCTAAATCCTTTTAAAAAGTGATTGTATAATTATAGGCTAAAATAAAGTTTAAGTTTGTCAGATATGTGACAGATAGAATTTATATTGATTATACTAAGCAAAGCGGAATTTGATTTAGGCTTTAATAATTTAGATTTAATATTTGTCATAGTAATTTTTATCAATTACCCTAATTTATAAATCTATTTTAATTGATAATATAAAAAGATTGATATATTGTATAAACCCTCGCATATGGGGGTGTAATTAAATTTGTGGGGTTTGGGGAGGTTATGGATATATAAAAATAAATTAAAAGCCTAGCTAGCAAATGCTAGCTAGTTAGAATTATTTAAGTGTAGAGATATAGTCATTAACTGCTGCCATATCAGCATCGCTTAGAGTCGCCATTTGACCTTTCATAATAGCACCCATATTGATTTTACCTTTACCACCATTGATAGCGCCAGCTTTGTAAGCTTTCATATCAGCTAATCTTTGAGCTGGATCGAGCTCAACTAGAGCTGGAACTTTATTTAGATATTTTTTTTCAGCTTTAGCACCATGACAAACTGCGCATTTTTTATAAATCGCAGCACCATCAGCAGCGAATGCACCTACACAGGCTAATGCAACTAGTAGAACTACTTTTTTCATTTTATATCCTTTTTTGAAATTTAATACTGGTATTATAGTGCCAATATTCTAAAATTTAGATTAAATTCTACAATTAAATTTCTAAATTTTGCAAACTAAATTTGGGCTATATTAAGTGAATTTAAACTAAAAATAGATAAAATCAACCTATGGAAAAGATTAAAGCACTATTTTTAGATCGTGATGGGGTGATAAATTACGATCCTGGCTATGTATATCGCATAGAAGATTTTGAGTTTATGCCTGGCATTTTTGAGGCTTTGGCTGGATTTATGGCACTTGGATATGAGATTTTTGTAGTTACAAATCAATCTGGAATTGGTAGGGGATATTATAGTGAAGATGATTTTGCAAAGCTTAGCAAGTATATGATTGATGAGTTTAAATCTTACGGTGTTGAGATTAAAAAAATATACCATTGCCCTCACACTCCAAGCGATGATTGTAATTGCAGAAAGCCTAAACCTGGAATGATATTGCAGGCTTTAGATGAATTTAATATTAGTTTAAAAAATTCATTAATGATAGGCGATAAGCCAAGCGATTTAGAATCAGCACGAAGAGCTGGAGTAGAAAGCGGCTATTTAATCGGTGATGAATTTAAAAGCGTATTAGAAGTTTTAGAGCATATAAAAGGACAAAAATGAAGATATTAATAACTGGTGGAGCTGGATTTATAGGCTCGAATTTGGCTAAATATTTTATGGCAAAGCACGAGGTTTTAGTAGTGGATAAATTTCGCTCTAATGAGACTTTTAGTAATGGGAATTTAAAAAGTTTTGGTCATTATAAAAATTTGATCGGCTTTAAAGGCC
>JAFVMP010000056.1 GCA_017506845.1 Campylobacter sp. | reverse complement strand
TGATACTTTAATATATGGAAATGATGTTAGGGGATATCCATCTTTGATGTGTGTAGTTATATTTTTTAGTGGTGTTATTTTGATTGTTTTGGGGATAATTGGAGAGTATATAGCTAGGATTTATGAGCAGGTTAAAAATCGCCCAAATTATATTTTAAAGGATAAAAATGAATTGCAAAACTAAATATTTAAATATATCTGTTTTTAGTATTTTGTTTATTATTTTACTATTTTTAAATTTATTATATCCAGCCCAAACAGATGATTATGCCTTGTATCAAAGTGCTTTAAATGGCAATTTTTTATCAACTTATTTTAATTGGAATGGAAGAATTGGTGAAATTTTGTTTGCTGGGTACTTTGCTAAATTTGCCTTTAGTCCTATTTTTGATATTATCAATGCAATTATAGGTACAGCTTTTTTATTTTTTGGTTTTATATTATGTTTTGCAAGAGTAATAAAAGATAAATCAGATATAGCTTTGCTTGCTTTATGGTTTGCTATCTTAGGATTTTTTGGATATTTTGGTTCAATATTTTTATGGGGTGCTGGAAGTGCAAATTATCTATGGGGAGTTACTTTGATTTTTGCATTTTGCATACCTTATCGCCTATTTTGGAATCAAATTTATAATAATAATATTCAAAAAACTAGTCATAATTTATGGATAAATTTTGCCTATTTTGGTTTTGTTTTTTTAGCATTTTTAGCAGGTATGGCAAGTGAATTTATAGGTGTTATGGTTATTTTTGTAATTACTTTGAGTTTTATATATGCAACATATCATAAAATATCACTACCTTTTTGGCAATTTTTGGGATTTTTTGGTTTTGTAGCTGGGTGGATAACTCTATATTTTTCTCCAGGAAGCAATAAGCGAGTAGAGGCTGTCGGTAGTGATTTTATGAGTTTATCAGAGTTTTTTGATATATCATTTTTAGATAAAATAATCACGCTAAATCAAGCATTAAATCATAATTATTCAGATATATTTGTTGTTTTTCTTATCTCTTTTTCTATATTTTATATTTTAAAAAATGATATTAAATTTAAGTTTTATCACTGGATTATAGCTATCTTATCTATTGTTATTGCTATGGTTTTTGCAAAACATATCTGTGCTGGTGTAGTTTTTGTTTTGATATTGTGGATGATGAGGAATTTAGCTACAAAAGATAGATTTTATTATATTTTTATTGCTTTGTTTTTGCTGTGGGTTTTTATGGGAATTGTACTTTTTGGACTTGTAAATGGAGTACCTAAAAGAACTAGCGTAGTAAGAGATATTGTCTTGATGGCTATTATTATTTTAATAGCCAAAGAGCTATATAAGATATATGGTAGAAAAATTATCTTTATAAGTTTTTCATTATTTATCTGCAGCGTTATATTGCTTAGCTATCATAGCTATAAGACAAATTTAAGTCAAAAAGCGATCAATCAAGAGATTATAGAACAAAAAAGAGCTGGCAAAAATAATATAATAATACCAAAAAATCTAATCTATAAATCAAAAAAATTTATAGATTTTGGTAACATACAACAAGATTCGCAACACTGGATAAATAAAACCGTCTCTAAATACCACAATATAGAGAGCATATCTGTAAAATGAGAGAGTTCATTATTTATGGTTTAGTTGGAGTTGTAAATACATTTGTTGGGCTTGGCAGTGTTCTTGCTTTGACATATTTTGGCCTTATTGCTGAGATGGCAAATTTTTTGGGTTATGTGATTGGAATTTGTTTATCATATTTTTTAAATAGTAAATTTACTTTTAAAGCTAAAAGATCAGCCCTAAAAGCCCTTAAATTTACTATAGCTATGGGAATTGCTTATTGTTTAAATTTAGGATTTTTAACTGTAAGTTATAGAGTGTATGATATTGATGTATATCTTGCTCAATGTTTATCTGGTGTGATATATACTATTAGTGGATTTTTGCTTTGTAGATATTTTGTTTTTTTAAAGTAGATATAATTGGTTTTTAAAATAAAATTATAAGGCAAAATATGAGATATAAAAAATTAAATGAGATATCAAAATCTTTTAAAAATGAGTTAAATCAGCTATATAAAGATATGGATAACCCTATTATTTTAAATGGTCTTAAGATTGCAAATTTAACACCAACTAATACAACAAAATTAGCAATGGTAAGTCGTATTGTGGATCTAAAATTTCAAGGTATAGAAAATGAGCTAAAAAAACTTGGCAAAACCAAAGATCAAATTAGTAATGTAGAGTCAAATTTATATGATTTTGTGAGTAAATTTTATATAGATAAATTTTTTAATCTTTTAAAACAGATAAAAGATGAAGATATTTTAACGCCATTTGAAATGGCACTTTTAGAAGGCATTCACAATATAGGCATAGCTATTACTAATATGCAAAAAATATGGCATAAACATATAATATGCGATATAAATAAAGAGTTTGAATCTAAATTTGATACCATTGGTGATGCAATGAAATTTATAGATGATAACTGCCTATATCAAAATGATATCTATAAAAATAAGTGTGATAGAGTATATGGTGCTGTAATTAAAAGCGAAAATGGTTATAAAATGGTGCCTTATATGGAGGCTTTTCCTAGTGAGTGTCAAGCTGTAGTAGATGAATTTATAAAAGCTATAGATATTTTAAATCCATTGGCAAATAGCAAAGAGGATAAAAACTATATAAATTATTTAAATAGATTAAAAGAGGCATTTGCAGAGAAAAATAATGATAATGTTATACATAAGTGGCAAGAAGCTGAAATAGCGTGGATGGAGTGTCGTGGAGCGATTCAAATTGGACACCCTTTAGAATACTATGAAGATGCTTACACTCATGCTGTGGCATTAGAATGGGATGCAAGATTGTGTGATAGTAGCGATGTAGACGAAGGTAGTTTAAAGCAAAATATTAAAAATAGCTTTAATCAAATTTACAATAAAATCGGAATCCAAAATGACAATATGGTATCTTTAGTGCATTCAAATATAGATAAAACTCAGCTTTATATATGCGCTCCTATGCTCTATTATGGAGCTGAGTTTAATGGATTATTCTCTGCTCAAGTGGTACCAAATGATGAAATGGTAAGTGCTAAATGCGGTAAAAAGATATTTGCTTTTGTGGATTTTGTATATCAAAGTAGTAAATCTAAGCCATTTATGAGGCTTGCTAGTGAAATTTTTGATAAGGAATTTCTAGATTTTGGGCGTAATATTTTATTTAAACAAGAGAAAATTTGGAAAAAAGTCTATGAAATTTCAACCATAGGTCACGAATTTGGCCATATTTTATTTATCGATAATGATAGTGAAAATTTAATGAATATTGGCGGTGAGTTTAAATTTATAGAGGAGTATAAGGCTACAACTGGCGGATTAGTTAATTTCTTTTTACATGAAGATGAGAGCTTAACAATGGCTGTTTTTGCAGAACTTATTAAAAGAAGCGTAGGACTTATAGCTTGGCAAAAGGTTATAGAGACTAGGGCGTATTATTGTGAAGGGCTTATTCATCTTACATTATTATTTAAGTCTGGAGTTTTGAGTTTTGATGGTGCCAAATTAAATATTAAATTTGATAAAAATAGCTATGAAGCTTTTAAGCAATTAACTATACAAAATTACATAGAATTAGCTACGCATTATAGTAAAAAGCTAGATGCAGGTAAATTTCTATCCAAATTTGCTAAATTTGATGGCGAAATATATCTCCCAGTAGATTTAAAAGTATTAGATTTTGTCAAATTTTATTATGCTAAATATGAGGCTATCGGTAATGAGATTGATGATAGTAATGAGTGGCAAAAGTGGCAAAATTAATGAAAAATTAAACCAAATTTGGCTATAATTTTGCGTTTTGAATTCTAAGTAGGGAATTTATCCGAACTAATTCAAACAATAATTTTTTTAAGGAAATATCTATGAAAAAGATTCTTTTTCTTCTTGTAGCTTTAACAGGCTTAGCATTTGGTGCTGATGGCGAACAAATCAAAGCATTTTCAGTTGTTGCTGCTGGTATCGGTCTTGGTGTAGCTGCTCTTGGTGGTGCTATTGGTATGGGTCACACTGCTGCTGCTACTATTCTTGGTACAGCTAGAAACCCAGGTCTTGGCGGTAAACTTCTTACAACAATGTTTATTGCTCTTGCGATGATCGAAGCACAAGTTATCTATGCACTTGTTATCGCTCTTATCGCTCTTTATGCTAACCCATTTTTAGTATAATTTCTTGCCCCTTTTTGGGGCTTCTTCTTTTAATATATCTTGCGATCATGGTGGAATTGGTATGCAGTA
>JAFVMP010000055.1 GCA_017506845.1 Campylobacter sp. | reverse complement strand
GTCTGATTTTGTCTTCATCGCTAAAGACAGTTACCATCAATTCTGGATCGATGTAGTAGGTTAAGGTTAAATTCTTAGCTAAAAGTCTATTAAAGTAGGAGTTAATAATCTCATCAAATAGAGTATAAAGGCTAAAATCACTCTCATAAAGCTCGACATTTCCACCTTCAATTTTTGCCATATTTATGATGTTATTAATAACTTTTAGTAGGTTTTGGCTACTTTGTTCGATTATATCAATTAACTCTTTTTCATCTTTGCCTAGTGAGCGGCTCTTTAATAGCTCACTAAAGCCTAAAATACCATTTAATGGCGCTTTAATCTCATGAGATATATTAGTTAGAAATGCTGTTTTAGAGCGGCTATCACTTTGGGCGATATTTTTTTGAGCGATTATTTTATCTAAGGCTTCATTTATAATTTTATGACCATTTTCTAAAGTTGCAGTTTGAGTAGATTCTAGCGGGTTGGTAGCCGATACGGATTTGATTTTATCGATAATTTTTGATAGGTTATCAATATTGGCTTTTATATAGTTTTTAGTATAGTATGATATTAGTGATAAAATTATACTAATAATCCAAACAATAAAAGCCAAAATAGAATCTATCCATAAATCTTTTTCAAATTCATTTAGCTCAGTTTTGATTTGAGAACTGATTGCATCTTGTATTTGATATGAAAATTCTAGTTCATCACTGATTAAATCATAATATTTTTGTGCTAAATAAATACTTGGTTCATCATTTTTAATCAACTCTATTGTAAAAGTACTTAGGTTGTCTATCGCTTGCTTATAATTTTGGCTTTTAAATATCGCTTCTATCTGTTTTTTTGCATAACTATCAGGTAAATAGCCGTAATTTAATCCATTATTTCTAATCAAATCTAGCCATAATAAAAGCTCTTGTGTATTAAGCGCTCTGTGATTAATAATATTAGCTACCAAATCACGCTTGGCACTAATTGAAATGCTATTAGAATAAGAGGATATAAATGTAAAAATAAATAGATTTAGCCTATTTGATAGATCATGATCCCTAAGGTTAAAAATTTCATTTTTAATCAGCAAGTTTAAATCTCTAAAGTAGCTTAAAACTTCGGAGTTATTTAAATTTACATCATCTAGCGTGTAGCGAATTTGAGGTAAGAACTCTAAGCGGTTTAAAATCTCGTTTAAGCCTAGTTCGTTACTATGTAGTTGTTTGATATGTTCTATTGTATGGTCAGTAATTTGCCGATTGATATTTTTGCTATTAGTATCATTGATTATCATCTCTTTATCTAACTCTTTTGAGAGATTGGCAAGATCTAAAGCAATTGAAAATTCATGGCGTAGTTCTTTTAAATTCATACCAAGATTATATTGAAAAATTAGATACCAACTAGATATCAAAAATATTACAAATAGTGGCAATGTCGCAATTAAGCGTAAAATTCCAAGTAAGCTAAAGTATGATCTCATTGCATCTCGCTTTGAATTATATTTTCTATATTTATTATAAATTTAGTATATTTATAAAATTCATCATTTAGTAGCTGTTCATCGCTAGTTGCTTGAATATTAATTAAGATTTCGCAAAATTCGGTTAGTTTTAATTTTGTTGCTAGTTGGGCAAGCTCTCTTATAGTATCATTTGCATCAATTAGTAATAGTTTTGCTTCATATAATTTTTCATAGTTTTGACGGGCAAATTGGGTAAATTCTAGCATTCTACGCTTGAATTCGGTTGCATCTAAACGGCTAATATATAAAATATCCCAAAGCCATCTATTTTTATCATTAAAATATGCTAGACGATTTCCATCAAATAATAATTTAACACTGTAATAATGTTCATTTAAATCCTTTAAATTTACCACCTCTACAGCTATTTTTACACTCATTATCTCGCCATTATCAAGCTTAATTTGCATATCTTGGATATTGCTTTGAGATTGAGAGATTATTAGGTCTATGTAGTGATTTTTAGCATTATATAGCGGACTAGTCTCTAAAAAATAGTCACTAATATCATTACAACTCCTAAAAAAATCCTCTGGAGTTAAAAAGCCAAAAAGCGAAAGTCCTTCGCTACTAATACCAATCATTTCATAGTTTTGATTATAAAGTATCATATTAAATTCCAAAATAAATTTCTTGATTTTAGCGTAATTTGCTTTAGATTGAATTTAAATAGATATAGCTAACTTAAATTTATAAAAATTCAAAGCAGTTTAAGTAAAATTTAGGTAAAATCCAAAACTTAATTTTTACCTAAAGGAAAAGTTTATGAAAAGAACTTATCAACCACACAAAACACCTAGAAAACGCACTCATGGCTTCCGCGTTAGAATGAAAACCAAAAACGGTCGTAAAGTAATTAGCGCTAGAAGAGCAAAAGGTAGAGCAAGACTAGCTGCCTAAGAGCTAAATTGAAAATTAATAAATTTGACTCTATTAGCGATAGTAAAGAGTTTAGCAGAGTCTATCAAAGTGCCAAAAAATGGCATTGTGATTTAGCAGTTGTCTATTTTTTAGAGTCAGATACGAGTAGATTCGCCGCAGTAGCAAGTAAGAAGATAGGAAAGGCAGTTGTAAGAAATAGGGTCAAAAGGCTTTTTCGTGCTGCATTTTCCACACTTAGTAGTGATCTAAAAGATGGTATATATATCTTTATTGCAAAAAGCGGAGCAGATAAGGTGCCCTTTGATAAAATTTGCAAGAGTTTTAGATGGGCGTTAAAAAGGATGGACTCTATAAGATAATGAGCGCTCTTATCCTTTGAGTAGATAATTTAGCGCTCTTTTTGTTCATTTTGATTGCAAATTTATAGGCGCAAATTAATGAAAATTGCTACTAGTTTGGTTATTTTTTATAAAAAATATATCTCACCATTATTGCCAAGGTCGTGCAGATACTATCCTAGTTGTTCTGAGTATGCTCTTTGGCAGCTTAGCCACAGCGGGATAGTCGCCTCTATTTTTGCCATTAGCCTTCGAATTCTGCGATGCAATCAACTCTTTAGAGGTGGCATAGATTATCCGATTATCAAACGAAAATTTACGCCCTCTTATCTATTTTTAAAGCAGAGTCAAATAGAGCCAAAGTTTTGGCTCATTCGGCATAAAAAAGATAAATTTTATTTAATAAAAGCATTTGACTATCAAAGGAAAAGAAGTGTTAGATAAACTCTCAACCCAAAAAAGGCTGATAATAGCCACAGTTATATCTGTCTTATTTTTTATAGCTTATGATGCTCTATTTGCACCAAAGCCACCATTAGATTTTAACAAAACAGTAGAACAAAATCAAAGCGCTCCAGCTGCTACCACTACAAGCTCAAACACTGATTCATCAACCAACTTAGCACCAAAACAAATTAGTAAAAATATCGCCACAATTGAAGGTGCAACTTATAGCGCTACAATTGATGAATTAGGAAGAATTAGCAACTTTACACTAAAAGATTCTAAATTTAAAAATGAAAATGGTGAACAAATTTCACTTTTAAAACCTAGTTCGCCACTTCCGCTTGAGATTCGTTTCTCAGACACAGCTATAAATGAAAAAGCCTTTAAGGTTGCTTATACTGTAAGTAGTGATAAAATTGATGCTACTAAGTCCCCGGCCAATATTACTCTTACACAAAATTTAGATTCATTTAGCGTAGTGAAAAATTTAACTTTTTACCCAGATGGCTCATATGATATTGATGTTAAGGTAAACTCAAATCACGAGTATTTTATCACAGCAGGATTTCGTCCGATTGTAGCTGTTGATGGGTATACAGTTCATGGGGTTTTATTACGCAAAGAAGATGATAGCTTAGAGATTATTGAAGATGGCGATGCTAAAGGCGATGAGGTATTTAGAAGCGTTGATCTTTTAGCAAATAGTGATAGATACTATACAACTCTATTTTATGATAATAAAAGATCAATGGAGGTCTTTATCCAAAATGATGCTGATGAGAATACTTTAAGCTTTATTAGAAATATTGGAAATTTTAGCGCTAAAGGCTACATTGGGCCAAAAGATTATAAAACTTTAAAAGCTATTGAACCAAGTTTGGTTGATGCTATTGAGTATGGTTGGTTTACATTTATTGCTAAGCCTGCATTTTTACTGCTTGATTGGTTATACTCATTTATAGGTAACTGGGGCTTTGCTATTGTAGCGCTTACTATTATTATTCGTATAGTTTTATTCCCATTAACATATAAGGGAATGGTATCAATGAATAAACTAAAAGAGTTAGCTCCAAGAATGAAAGAGATCCAAACTAAATATAAAGGAGATCCTCAAAAAATCAACGCCCATGTAATGGAATTATATAGAAAACATGGAGCAAACCCAATGGGCGGATGTTTGCCGATTTTAATTCAAATTCCAATTTTCTTTGCAATTTATAGGGTTTTATTAAATGCTATTGAGTTAAAAGGAGCTGAATGGATATTATGGATTAACGACCTTGCAGAGCTTGATCCATACTTTATTTTACCTATACTTATGGGTATTACAATGTATATTCAACAACACATCACGCCAACTAATTTTACCGATCCAATGCAAGAGAAGATTATGAAGTTTTTACCGCTAATATTTACATTTTTCTTTATTACATTCCCAGCAGGGCTTACTCTTTATTGGTTTGTAAATAACTTATGTTCTATAGCTCAGCAGATGGTGGTAAATAAAATATTTGCTCGTCATAAAGCTCAAGAGATAGCGGAGAAACGCCATGAGCATTAGAATAGAAGCTAAGGATTTAGAGGCTGCTTATATAAAAGCAGCCAGCCAGCTTGGATGCTCTACTATAAATTTAGAAATTACTCCGATTAAACCATCTAGAAAAGGCTTTTTTGGTTTTTTTCAAAAAGATGGACTTTTTGAAGTTGTAGTTAAAAAAGAGGCTGAAAAAAAGGCTAAAAAATCAAAACCAGAGCGCAGTGAAAGAGAGATAAAAGAGCTAAAACATCATACTCCAAAACCATTAAAGGTTGAAACTAGCAATAAAAGTGAAGATAAATCTGAGCTAAAATCTCAATCAGAACCAAAACTTCAATCTGAGCTAAAAACTGAAAATAGGGCCGAAGTAAGATCGGCTAAAGAACAAATAGCCAAAAAACCAGTGCTAAATATCGACCACTCTATATTTGATTCATTTCATAAAATAGATGAAAACAAACCTTCTCAAGATGATATTTTATTAGAAATTAGAGCAGGACTTGATAAATTATTGATAGCAAGTTCATTTGATATTGAAGTAAGTGAACTCTCAATTTATGATGCTGATACTATATATATCAAACTTGATGGAGCTGATGCAGCGCTAATGATAGGTAAGGAGGGCTATAGATATAAGGCGATTTCATATTTATTATTTAATTGGATAAATGCTAGATATAATAAGGGAATTCGTCTAGAGATAGCTGAATTTTTAAAAAATCAAGAGAGTAGTATGGCAACATATTTAAGCGGTGT
>JAFVMP010000054.1 GCA_017506845.1 Campylobacter sp. | reverse complement strand
GGAGAGGGCAATCCACTTGATAAACACGCTAGTTTTAAACATTGTAAATGTCCAAAATGTGGCAAAAATGCTACTAGAGAGACTGATACTATGGATACTTTTTTTGAGAGTAGTTGGTATTTTGCTAGATTTGCAAGTGATGATAAGAGCTGGGAAAATACAGCATTTGATAAACAAAGTGTAGATTATTGGATGAATGTTGATCAATATATTGGCGGGATTGAACATGCGATTTTACATCTACTTTATGCTAGATTTTTTCAAAAAGTATTAAGAGATCTTGGTTATTTGCGAGATAGTGAACCATTTGCTAGTTTATTAACTCAAGGAATGGTGCTAAAAGATGGCGCTAAAATGAGTAAGAGCAAGGGTAATACAGTTGATCCTGATGAGATTATAGCTAAGTATGGAGCTGATACTGCAAGGCTATTTATCTTATTTGCTGCTCCACCACAAAAAGAGCTAGAGTGGAATGATAGTGCAGTAGAGGGGGCATTTAAATTTATAAATAGATTGTGCGATAGAGCCTCTAATGCTTATAAATGCTCTACCTTGCCAGATATTAATCATAAAGAGCTAGATAAAGCAGAGCAATACGCAAGGCTTAAGGTATATGAAGCACTTAAAAAATCAAGTGAAGTTTTTGAAAGTAGCTTTACATTTAATACATTAATTGCTGCTTGTATGGAGGCGTTAAATGCGTTAAATGCTCAACAAAATAAAGATGTATGGACTGAAGGCTACTACATTATCTTAAATTTACTTGAACCGATAATTCCGCATATTAGCTGGGAATTAAGTAATGAGCTATTTGGGCTTAAAAATTTTAGAAAAATAGAGTTAAAAAGCGAAGTATTCCAAAGCGATACGATAAATTTAGCCATTACAGTAAATGGTAAAAGGCGTGCTGAAGTTGAGGTTGATAAGAGTCTAAGCGATAAAGAGATTATTGAGATAGCTAAAACTCAAGTGGCTAAATGGATTGGCTCATCGCAAATTATAAAAGAAATTTATGTGCCAAATAAACTTGTAAATATTGTTATAAAGGGCTAGAGTGAGATTTTTTATAGCTTTGCTATTTGTATTTTTTCTAGCAGGATGTGGTTATAAGCCATCAAATGTGATAGCTAGAGATGTTATAGGCAGCAGCGTTTGGGTTGATGTGATAATTAGTAAAACTGATCCTGAGAGTACTGTGGTTATAAAAGATGGTATAAAATCAGCAATGCTTAGGCGCTTAGGTGCAAATTTAGTAGATAAAAATGAGGCTGATAGCATAATAATAGCTTCTATTAAATCGCTTACATTTTCAGCTATATCATATGATCAATTTGGATATGCTACAGCATATAAAGCAAATTTAGTAATGGAATATAGATTAAAGCAAAAAGATGGCTCAATAAAGAGTATTTTAACTAGTGGAGATTATGATTTTAGAGTTACAAAGCGATTAAATGATAGAAGATTTACTGATAGTGTTATTAGCGATAATGAGAGATTTGATGCTATTACAAATGCATCTTTGCAGTGCTTTGACGAGTTTGTAAGTAAGCTAGCTATGCAAGGTCTTTTAGATGGCAAGCCTAATCTCTGAGGTTATCAAAGATGTATTTAAGGAGGCGAGTGATAAGAAGATTACTCTAACTCCAGATAACTATCATGAGTTATTTTGTGTAGCTGCTGCTAGGCGAGGGCTGAGTGCAAATGAGTGCAAGAGGCTTGAAGGCTATATTGCTCGCTTAGATAAGAGCTACCAAGATGAGATAAAAAAGATAAATGTAAAAAGCATTGATGAGCTTTTTGCTTTTATCTGTTTTAGGTTAAATCGTGCTAATCTAAATGATATAGCTAAAATCAGTCAAGCCCAAACAATGCTTTTAAAACGAGTGTTGCATGCTATAAATTTAATGCACAATAATAAGGCTAAAGAACTAGCTAATTCAAGCTATTCTATGCTAGATGGAACAATTAATGTTGAGAATTTAAATTTAATTAGAGACCGATGGTTTGAGTTTGTTAGCCATTTTGATACTAATTACATTAAGCGACTTGAAAAATATGGAATCAAACAAAGTGATGATATAGAAACCATAATTTCTAAAATTGAGAAATTTAAATATAAAACTGAAGAGAAAAATTTAGAATATCTATCTTACTGCGAGTTATTAATTGCTGCTCTTGTACCATCTATTGCGCCTGGTGCAGATGATGATATAGCTAGAGTAAGCGAGCATTTAAGATCTAATCCTGCTTTATTAACTAGTCAAGCTATGGAAGAAGATATTAAAAAATGCATTTTAAAGCGTGTAAGATTAGACCAAAATGAGATAAAACAAAAAATTAGCGCCTTAGATGAGATTTTAAACAATTTAAATAAACAAATTCAAGATTTTGCTAATACTCTTTTAGATAATGGTAGCAGTCTTGATAGTGCGATTTTTGAGATAAATAGCATAACTAGCTATGATGAATATAATGCTATTAGACAAAAACTACAAAATACATCAAATTCACTTCGTAGTGAAATTTCGGCTATGGGGTTAAAGCTTAGCGATGATAGCAAGATAATTAATGAATTAAAAGAGCGTATAAAAGAGCTTGAAGAGATGATGGAGCAAAGTAAGACCGATGAGCTAACAGGAGTTAATAATAAAAATAGCTTTGAGATAGAACTTGCTAATATCGAAGAGGCTAGAGTAAAGTATGGTGTTGATTATAGTATTATGGCTATTGGGATAAATTTACTAGATGAAATCAGGGCAAAATATGGAGCAAATGCCAAAGATGCAATCTTATCTACAATGGCTAAAATCGTACAAAATCGTTGTGTAAATGGAGAGTTTATAGCTAGAACAAATACAGATGAGTTTGTGATTTTGGTAGGTAATTTAGATAAAAATGCTACTAATAGTTTAGCTGAAAGTATGATAAATGATATTAGTGGGTGCAAATTTAGATATAAAGATGAGCACATAATAGTAAGTGCAAGTTGCGGAATTGCTACACGCTCAGAGTGTAATAGTCAAAATGAGATGCTACAAAGGGTAAATTTAGGTTTGCAAGCAGCTAAAAATGAGGGGATAAATTGTATACGAGCACTTTGATGGATTATGAAGCATTTTTAAATAAAAAGCCATTATATTATGATGAGATTGATTATGCTAGATTTCCTAGGATATTTAATTTGGTTAAATTACACTTAAATTTACCACCTATAATCCATATAGTAGGCACAAATGGCAAGGGAAGTACAGGTAGATTTTTAGCTCAAATTTTAGCTGGAGCTGGTAAAAAAGTTGGACATTATACTAGTCCGCATATTTTTGATTTTAGTGAGAGATTTTATAGTAGTTTTGAAGAAATTGATAAATTTAGATTAAATTTAGCTCATAATAGACTTTTAGAGATTTTTAGTTTACTTAATAACACTAGTGAAATAGTGGAGAGTTTAAGCTACTTTGAGTGGGCAACATTGATGGCCGGGGTAATTTTTGAGGGGTATGATTTTTTAATTTTAGAGGCTGGAATGGGCGGAGAATATGATGCGACAAATGCCTTTGATAAGTCTCTTAGTATATTTACGCCTATTGGTCTAGATCACATTGATATGCTTGGTAGTACAATAGAAGAAATTGCTAAAACTAAACTTAATTCAATGCAAAATCAAGCATTAATTAGTAGTGAGTTTGCCTGTATGGAGCTAGCAAATCAAATCGCTAAGCAAAAAAGTGTAAGATTAATAAAGCAAAGTGAAATTTATGCTAAAGAGATTCAAAATTATGCTATTAAATTTAATTTACCAGAATTTTTAAGAGCAAATTTAAGTTTAGCAGTAAATGCAGCCAATATTTTAAATATAGAGAATTTAGCCCAAATCATATCAAATTTAGGCGCCTTAACTTTGCGTGGTAGATGTGAAAAAATAAAACCAAATCTTATAATTGATGTTGGACATAACGCTCACGCTGCTAAGGCTATAGCTCAAAATTTGCAAAATATAGGTTGGAGAGAGGTAAATTTAATATATAATGCCTTTGATGATAAGGATATCTTTAGCGTTTTATTAAGCTTAAAGCCTTTTATTGGTAAAATCCACATTTATAATTATAAAAGCTATAGTAGAAAATTAGCTACACATAAGATAACTCAAACTGCCAAAGATCTTGGTATTACATGTTGCGAGTTTACAAATTTAGATGAAAATGAGAAATATTTAGTCTTTGGTTCATTTATGTTAGTAGAAAATTTCATTAAGGAAGAGATTGAAAGATAAGATTGTCGTTACTATAACTGATATCAATGGCTCTAGAAACTATCTATTAAGCCAGGTATTAAAAAAAATTTTTATATATATTGTTGCTGTTTTATTGCTTATTTTTGTTCTTGGTGGGCTATATATGGGATATTTGCAAGATGAGACAAATGTTCTAAGAGAGACTAAAGAGGAGCTAATAAGTAGTAGTAAAAATTTAAATATAGAGTATGAAGAGATGAAGCAAAAGCTTTCAACTAAAGAAGAGGAGTTGATGGCTATAGAAGATAAAATTTCATTTTTAGAAGAGCAAATTGGGCTAAATGATGACTCAAATAGTACTACAATTGATGATAGATTAGAGCAGATTAAGCTTACTGTTGAGCAACAAAATATAATATTTTCAATGATTCCAAATGGCAAGGTAATGGAAGATGGCGGTATTACAGCAGCATTTGGTTGGCGAACTCATCCAGTGTTAGGGCATAAGCATCTTCACCAAGGAATTGACCTTAGAGCACCAATTGGAACTCCAGTGTATGCACCAGCAGATGGAGTGGTGCAAGTGGCGGGATTTAATGTAGTTGGCGGATATGGATATTTAGTAGTTTTAGAGCATAATTTTGGCTTTAAGACTAGATTTGCCCATCTATCTAGAAAAGATGTAGTAAAAGAGGGGCAGTTTGTTAAAAAGGGCGATCTAATAGGCTATAGTGGAAATACTGGTATAAGTACAGGTCCACATCTGCACTATGAGATAAGATTTGTGCAGCGGCCACTTGACCCGGCAAATTTTATCAATTGGAGTCGAAAAAACTATGAAGAAATATTTGAAAAGGAGAAGCGAGTATCATGGCAGTCTTTAGTAAAGGCAGTAGCAAATTTAACTCTGAAACAACCATAATATCAGAAGGTGCATATATAAAAGGCGAGTTAGCCTGCGGTTCAGTTTTATATATTGAAGGTCATGTAGATGGCATGATAAAATCAAATAACACAGTAGTAATTGGTAAAAATGGTAAGGTTACAGGAATAATATCAGCTAATAAAATTGTAGTAAATGGTGTTTTTGAAGGCAATGTAGATGCAGATTCAGTGGAGATTTTAAGCGGTGGATTTGTGTTAGGTGATGTTTGTTCAGGTAGCTTTAGCATAGAAAATGGTGGTAGATTCGATGGTAAAAGCTCTCTTAAAAAGTCAAATTCAATGCAATCGCTAGAGAATTTTGAGATAATTGACACAGAGGAAAGTGGTGCAAGCAAAGATATATGAGTTTTTTAAAGCTCATAGGGATAAATTTAAAATATTAATAGTAAGCGACGATAAGAGCGCTTCTAAGGCTTACGCTGCAGCAACTTATGCTGGGCGTGAGTGTTTTGTAATGCCTGATTTTAGAGCTAAAAGAGGCGATGATTTACGAGCGTTTAATAGTGAGCTTTTAGATATTAGTAAAGCTTTAAGCAGCTTTTGGCAAAGCTCTAATTCAAATAAACTTTTAATAACTCCATTTCGAACAATCCTACATAAACTCCCAAGCGCTAATCAACTAAGAGTAAAAAATATAAATTTTGCCGATACAATTGATTTAAATAGTTTTAAAAACGAAATGCTAGCTTATGGATATACTTTTGTTGATATTGTCGAAAGTAGGGGAGAGATTAGGATTAGCGGAGATATTATTGATATTTATAGCGTAGCTGATGAGTGGCCGTGTAGAATTTTGCTTGATATTGATTTAGTTGAGAGTATTCGTAGGTTTGACCCAGCTACGCAAAAAAGTATAAAAGATGAACAAAGCATCACTATTACTCCATATGTGGCTGCGCTTGATCAGACTGAATTTAATAATGCGTTAAATAGTGCTGAGCATATAGAGTCAAATTCTCTTACGCATGATCTAAATTCGTTTGGATTTTGGGTAATTGATGGATTTATAAATTATTTAGAACAGTTTGAGGCTGTGCGTGATGGTGATATAGATTTTGATGAGTGCGAGATGGATATAAGCGCTCTTGAGGCGGTAACAATCTTGCCTTTAGCAAAATCATATAGGCCATTTGAAGGCAAGATAAATAATGAACTAATTAATTTTCATAAAGATAAAAAAATAGATATTTTAAGCTCTAATGAGAGTGCTTTTAGAGCATTGGGGCTTGATATTAATTTAAATTTAAATTTTATTCAAAGCGACTTAATACTAAATCTAATAAGCAAAGATGAGTTAATAATTAGCCTAAATCAGCCTATTTCACGTCAAAAAAGACGTAAGGCTAGTATTGTTTTAGATGAGTTAAAGATTGGAGATTTTGTCGTTCATAGCGAGTATGGAATTGGTAAATTTGCTGGTTTGGAGTTAATAAAAGTGCTTGGTAGTAGCAAAGAATTTGTTGTTTTAACTTATCAAAATAATGATAGATTGCTTTTACCAACTGAACATTTAGATATGATTGATAGATATATTGCTGGAAGTGGAGCAGTAGTTAATCTAGATAAGCTTGGCAAGGCTAGTTTTGCAAAGCTTAAGCAAAAAGTCAAAGAAAAACTCTTTATCATTGCTAGCAAAATTATTGCTTTAGCAGCAAAGCGTGAGTTAATCGAAGGTGTTAAAATAGAAGCCAATACAGCTG
>JAFVMP010000053.1 GCA_017506845.1 Campylobacter sp. | reverse complement strand
ATTAAAGTAACTGTAAGCAATATTGAACCATATGGTGCCTTTGTTGATTTGGGTAATGATATTGAGGGATTTTTACATATTAGCGAAATTTCTTGGGATAAAAATATCAAAAATCCAAAAGAATTTATAAAAGAAAATGAAGAATTAGATGTAGAAGTTATTGAGATTAATCCAACTAGTCGCCGTCTAAGAGTGAGCTTGAAAAACCTACTTCCAAAACCATTTGATGAATTTAGTGCTAAATTTAAAGAAGGCGATATTGTAAAAGGTGTAGTAACTACGCTTACAAACTTTGGTGCATTTGTTAGAGTTGGCGGCTTAGAAGGATTATTGCACAATGAAGATTCGTCTTGGGATAGAAATGATAAATGCAAAGATATCTTTAAAGCCGGTGACGAGGTAGAGGTAAAAATCATTAAAATCGATCCAAAAGAGCAAAAAATATCTCTAAGTCAAAAAGATTTAAAAGCTAGTCCAGCTATGGAGTACGCTAAATCTCACTCTATAGGAGATATCGTAAATGGCACTATAAGAGATATTAAAGATTTTGGTATTTTTGTAAGTTTAGATGATAATGTAGATGCACTAATCCGCAAAGAGGATATTGGATCGCTTGATATTGATTCTTTAAAAGTTGGAGATAGCATAGAAGCTGCTATTGCTTTTATTGATGAGAAGAAAAATAGAATTCGCCTAAGTGTAAAAAGATTAGCTAAACAAAAAGAGCGTGAAGTTTTAAATGAAATCAATAATGATGATAAAATGACGCTTGGCGATATTATTAAAGAGCAACTAGCATAATTAAGCTATGAAAAAAAACAGCCTTTATCTAATTTTAGCTGTTATATTTGTGGTAGTTTTTGGTGGGTTTATATCTCTGTTTGCTTATTTAAATTCAGGGTTATCCTCACCATCTATTCATACTAGTAGTAGTGGTGTGGATTTAGAATACAACTATCAAAAATCAGATAATTGGCTTGAGAAGATTGCGGAGTTTGAAAAAAAAGACTCCGTACTACCTACAAATTTGATGATAATCGAGATAGGCGAGAAGAGTAAATTTGAAAAATATATTTCAAGATACTATATGCTAATTATCGATAGATGTGATTTTTATTCTATGTTTTGTATAAATAGAGTTATTAAAGATTTTAATATAAATTTTACAATTGTAAAAGATGGTGATCAAGCTACCATTTATATAGATACAGATAATAAAGATATAGCCTTAAGTGTAGCTAATGAACTCAAAAAATATAATATTCATACAACTTTAAAGGAAATTAACCTATGAAAACAGTTATAGTATGCGATGCTATTCATCCAGTTGGATTTGAGATCTTAAATGCTCAAAATGATATAAAAGTTATCGATGCTGTAGATATGCCAAAAGATAAACTTTTAGAGATTTTAGGTGAAGCTGATGTGGCAATTACTCGTAGTTCAACTGATTGTGGTGAGAAATTTATAAATGCAGCTACTAAGTTAAAAGCTTTAGTTCGTGCTGGTGTTGGTGTAGATAATGTAGATATAGATGGCTTTTCAAAAAAGGGCATTATAGTTATGAATGTACCAACTGCAAATACAATTGCAGCTGTTGAAATGACTATGTGTCACCTATTAAATAGTGCTAGAAATTATATCAATTCTGTAAATGATCTACAACAAGATCGTGTTTGGAAACGTGAAAAATGGTACGGAAATGAGCTGTATGGTAAAACCTTAGGCGTGATTGGTTTTGGTAATATTGGTTCAAGAGTAGCATATAGAAGTCTTGCATTTGGTATGAAAGTTATAGCTTATGATCCATATATTGATCCAAGTAAAGCTACAGATATGGGTGCTACATATACTACAAATTTTGATGATATTTTAGGTTGCGATTTTATCACAATTCATACTCCAAAAAATAAAGAAACAACAAATATGGTTGATGAAGAGCAAATTGCTAAAATGAAAGATGGTGTAAGACTTATTAACTGCGCTCGTGGTGGCTTATATAATGAAGATGCGCTTTATAAGAATTTAAAAAGCGGTAAGATCGCTTATGCTGGTATAGATGTATTTGTCAAAGAGCCAGGAAATGATCATCCATTGCTAGATTTAAATAATGTAAGCGCTACTCCACATCTAGGTGCTAATACATATGAATCACAAAAAAATATCGCTATTGATGCAGCCGAACAAGCTATTAGCGCTGCAAGAGGTATTTGCTATCCAAATGCTTTAAATTTACCTGTAAAGGTTGAGGATTTGCCTCCATTTGTAGCGCCTTATACAGAGCTTTTACCTAAGATGGCCTATTTTGCATCTCAACTTAGTGGCAAAAAACAGATTAAAGCTATTAGATTAGAGCTTGAAGGCGAAGTATCAGACTATGCTGAACCGATGTTATCATTTGCTATTGCAGGTGCGTTAAAAGATGTATTAGGGGATACTATAAATTATGAAAATGCTACTTTAAAAGCATCTGAAAAAGGCATCGAAGTATCTACAAATGTAGTTCCAGCAAGTGGATATAAAAGCAAGCTAACAGTTAAGCTAATCACAGATGAAGACTCTGTAAGCGTGGGCGGAACTGTATTTAGCGAGACAGAACAAAGAATTGTAAGCGTAAATGGATTTAAGACTGATTTTAAACCAAAAGGTAGAATGATAGTATTTAAAAACCGCGATATTCCAGGCGTTATTAGTGATATTAGTGGTATTTTAGCTAAAGCTAAGATTAATATTGCTGATTTTAGACTAGGTAGAGACAATGATGGTTTTGCTTTAGCAGTTATACTAGTAGATGAAGATATTCAAAAAGATATTCTAGATCAACTAAATGCACTTGAAGCATGTGTATGGGCTAGATATGCGGTATTAATTTAAAAGGAGAAAATATGGCAACATACTCTATGGGTGATTTAAAAAAAGGTTTAAAAATTGAACTTGATGGAAAACCTTATAAAATTGTTGAGTATCAACATGTAAAACCTGGAAAAGGCGCAGCGTTTGTACGTGTAAAAATTAAATCATTTATTGATGGTAAAGTATTAGAAAAAACTTTCCATGCTGGCGATAAATGTGAAGCTCCAAATTTAGTAGAAAAAGAGATGCAATACCTATATGACGATGGTGAATATTGTCAATTTATGGATGTTGAATCATATGAGCAAGTAGCAATAGCTGATGAGGATATTGGTGATGCTAAAAAATGGATGATAGATGGTATGATGGTTCAAATTCTATTCCATAATGGTAAAGCAATTGGTGTAGAAGTTCCACAAGTTGTTGAGCTTAAAATTATTGAAACTCAGCCAAATTTCAAAGGCGATACTCAAGGTAGCAATAAAAAACCAGCTACTTTAGAAAGCGGTGCTGTAGTTCAAATACCATTTCATGTGCTTGAAGGCGAGGTAATTCGCGTTGATACTGTGCGTGGAGAGTATATCGAAAGAGCAAATAAATAATACTTCTTACTCCTTGCAAAACTTTTTGCAAGGAGCTTCTTATAATTTATTTTAAACTTATACTATTTTAATATTTTATTAGATAAAATTTAGCTCTAATTTATCAATATAGGGGTATCTTATGAAAAGATTGATATATGCAGTTTTGTTGTTAATTTTGGCTTTTGGTGCCTATTTTTTTGTAGATAATAAGCTAAAAATTGCTAAGTATAATTTTGATGCTAATAGTACTATTGGCAAAGTAAATATAACAAGCTTTAAAGATGAATATAAGATTTTATATTTTGGATATACATTTTGTCCTGATATTTGCCCATCAACTCTTACTATTTTATCATCAGTAATTGATGAAATGGGGCTTAATGATAAAATTAAGATTTTGTTTGTTACGCTTGATCTTCAAAGGGATAGTGAAAAAGAGTGTGATGAATTTGCTAAATATTTTTATCAAAATTCGGTTTGTTTAAAGATGGATGAAGCAGAGTTAAAACGAATGGTAAAAAACTATAATGCTAAATATGAGATTGTAAATTTACAAGGCTCGGCAATGGATTATAGTGTAGCTCATAGCTCTTCAGTTTATCTATTTAAAAGAAACGGACAATTTTATAAAGAGATCTCAAATTTAACCAAAGATGAGATTAAAAAAGAGATTTTAGAGCTAACTAAAGATTAAAAATTAATCTTAACAAATCTATTGGTCTTATCAAATCTAAAGGTCAATAGATTTTGTAAAATTCCAAATAGACACATAAAAGTAATAAAACTACT
>JAFVMP010000052.1 GCA_017506845.1 Campylobacter sp. | reverse complement strand
TGAGTAAATTTAGGCAGTTTTTGCACACTTGTAACGCTACTTCTTCACTCTGCCAATCAAAATCATCTTGTTTATTAATCACAAATATCCCATCATCTCTGCTAGAAGCGACATATCTATGCTTTCGCCCACTTTGTATCATGGTTTGGTAAGTTGGGCAGTTACAGATGTGAAATTTTGGCATTGTGTATTGGTCGTTGTATTTTTTTATATCCCTGATGTGAAGTATAACTCTAACACCTTTATAGACAAAGGTATTATCACTATAAATTTCAATCTGACTTAAATCAATATCAAGCCCTTTAGTTATGATTTGTTCCATCTCATAGGCAGAAATTTCGATTTTGTTATAGCTAGTTTGAAATTGGGCTAATTTGATATTATACCTTTGTCTAAGGCGTTCAAGCGGAGCTATAATCTCATCTATATTCATGAGTTATTCTTTATCACATCGGCGACTTTTTGTTCGATATTTGTGCGAACTCTAAACTCAACCCTTTGTGATTTGTTAGGATCTTCTTGGCTTATATCTAGTACAGGTTGAGAGTTTGAATTTAGTAGTCTAGCAGATGAGAAGCCAATTGCTCTAAAGTGCTTTTTAAGCCACTCTTTTTGATCGTTTTTTAAGAGAGGATTATTGATTAGATATTCTAGTACGGCTCTGGTTCGTTCCTGAGAGAGTGCCATATTTTTAAGATATGCTTCATTTGGATTACTATTTTGACCCCAAAATGATGATGTGTGACCTTCGATTCTGATCTCTTCTATATTATTTATAAATTCATTTTGCATCATTATAGCTAGATATCTAGGAAAAAACTGATCTAAAATTTGCTTAAATTTAGGGCTTAGCATTGATGAGCCAGTGCTAAATAAAATATCAGGTTGCGTAAATCTGATGGTTAAATCTGTATCAATCACTGCTCCCCAAGCGTGCAAATCTTTTTGAAACTCTTTGTTTAGCCTATCACTTAGCCCTTGAGAGGTCTCTTTAAAGATTTTTGGTATCTTTACGCTATCTTCAACCTTAATCATATAAACTACCGAAATAAGCAAAAATAGCAACATTAAAGCTGTCATTATATCGCTTAGTGCAATCCAGTAATCTTCGCCACTTCTATTGCTATTTTTGGGTTTAAATATCATTAGCGCCTACGTCCTTGCATTGAGTCTAGTAACTCTTTTGAGGCGTAATTTAGGCTAGTTGTGATAACTTTGTAATCATCTATAAATTTGCTAGATATTGAAGCAATATTTTGAGCGATGTTTTTGAGTGAATTTTCTAGTTCACTATCTAGGACTTTAGCTTGTGAATTAATGCTTTGAGCTGATTTATTTAGCGCTTCGATGAGCTGGGTATTTAGCCGTTCATTGTAGTTATTAAATTCGTTATCTAACTGGTTTAGATGATTATTAAATCCATCAACTAGTGCTTTGGTTGAACTCTCAAAACTATCTTGAATTTGGCTTGATTTTTGGCTGATATTTTGGGCGTAATTTGTAAATTCTCTAGACATATTATTTAAAATATCTATACTTTTATTTGAGAATCTATCAAAATTATCTATAAGATTTGGAATTGTATTTTGTAAATTCTGGAGATATTGAGCTAGATTTTTGATATTTTGTTCTATTAACTCTCGTTGTTCTTTTAACCCTTGGGTTGTCTGAAAAATCTCATCAACGCTGGCTATAAAACCAGCAGTAGAATTAGCTAAAGTCTTATAGTCATTGCTTTGAGACTCTATGGCGCTTTGGATGGTTGTGAGTGATTCTTGGCTAGATTCTATATACTCTTTATATTTTTCTTGCCAGATAAGTAGATTGCCTACGGCTATATTTAACTCTTTAAAATTATCGCCAAACTGCTCAGTGATCTTGTCGTTAAAATCTTTTATGACATCTCTTAGCGCCTCTACTAGAACTTTTGAGTTATTTTCAGCCATAGTTTTAGTAAAATCTTTAAATTCTTTGATTAACTCATTAAAGCCACTGTTTAGATTTTCTTGGAGATTTTTGATTGAATTTGCATAATCTTTTTGGTTTTGGAGCTGATTTTCTAGTAAGGTTTTGCTCTCTTTAGCACTATCGCAAAGCTCTTTGATTTTGTCATTCATATCGGTTCTTAAATTCTTAATCTGACCAATTAGAGATGAATCTTCATCACCAATTATTGCTTTGTTTCCATCTTTGATAGCGTTTAGAATTTGGTTTTGTGAAGCGATTAAATCAGATATATCTAGCTCTGTATCATCTATAATCTGTTTTGTTGGCAAAAGTTCAAATATAAAAGATAGTATCTTTAAAAAAATCGCACTAGCAACACCAAAAACAGAAACCAAAAATGCGGTTTTGATCCCATTGATTAGCGTTGGAAGGCTTTCATCTATGTTATTTACATCAAAGCCCACAAGCCCCATTGAAATACCTAAAAAGGTAAAGAAAATTCCAGTTGTGATAAGTAAGCTTGTAGCAAATTTATGCAGATGTCTAGTGCGAATTAAGTGGATTAAAAATCCTAGCATAAATATACTTATAACAATAAC
>JAFVMP010000007.1 GCA_017506845.1 Campylobacter sp. | reverse complement strand
GCTAAGATTACAATAACTTTAGAGACTAAAGGCAAAGAGCATCAAGATACTATAGAAAAAGCATTAAAAGATGCTGGGTATGAATATACTCAGGAGTTTTGATTTATATAAATAAGAGATAAAAGCTTAAGAGATTATTTAATAGCGATAAAAAACACTAAATTTGAATTATAAATTTTATCAAAGTGGTAATAGTCTTTTTAAATTTATCTAATATACTAAATTTAGTTATTTTGCTTTTTTAGGTGGGGGCGTTTTAGATAAACGCCTTGCTTAACATTGCGGCTTTAATTTTTTTTAGTTTTTCAACCTTACGCTGATGAAGGGTGATGAGGTTGTCTAAATTTGCAAATAATTCGCCGATTTTGGTTTGTTCGGCAAGAGATGGCATCATCAGATTCATATTTGACATTTGTTTTCCAGAAACTTCAACGAATGTAGAACCAGCCCCCACTGTTTCACCATATCGTTTTAATTCTTCTGTTCGGGAGAAAATAAAATATGAATCAAGTTCTTTTTTATGTGGAATAATTGACTGAAAACCTTGATTAGTACAGCTTTCTTTGGCTAAAATTGCGGTTTTCCCTATTCCTGCACGAGATGTAAAAAGGATTGTTCCAACTGGAAGTATTTTTGCAGAGCTGTTAATTAACCCCTCTGTTGTAATTTTTCGTTGACTTGAATTTACAAAAATTTGGTCTGAAATTTCAGCAGGAGCATACCAATCAATATCGCCGTCCCAATACTCTGAAATAGCGGTGCTTGGAGTACCTCCACCAACAATGTCAGCCACTTCCCCCAACTTACGCCGTTCCCAAGGGTCAGTAAATCCTGCAAAGCGAATTTGTGGGATTTGTGCTAGTTTTGATTGTTTTTGCATTTTTATCCTTTAAATTGGGTGCTATTATATCTAAATTTAGCATAAATTATTGGGTTAATCTAGAAATTGAGATAGCTTAAAAGATTGATACGCATTTAACTGGTTAAATTTATAATTTTAATTACAAAATTTCTCTTTGATCTTTTGTGCTACACTTTTGTTTGTTACCTTTTTAATCTCATCAAAACTTGCGTTTTTAATATTCTCAAAGCTTCCAAAATAGTTAATTAATTTAATTATAGAACCTTTTGAAATGCCTAAATTGGCTAATTGACTACTTTGTAAATCGCTTTTTTGCCTAGTTTTTTGGTGAAAAGTAATAGCAAATCTATGTGCCTCATCACGCAAACGCTGAATAAATTGAAGTTTAATATCATTTGAGTTTAGACTAAATTTACCTATATTTGTGCAAATTTTATCATTTGCCTTGCCTTTGGCACGATGTGCTTTAGCGTCTATTTTTTCTTTAGAAATTGCGATTATATCTACATTTGCACCGCTACTTTTGATAATATCATTAGCTAAATTTAGTAGCGCATCGCCTCCATCTATTACCCATAAATCTGGAGCTGATGATTTATCAAAGCTTTTGGCTCTATGAGTTAGCATCTGTTGCATCTGGTCATAATCATTTATATTTTGTAGATGCATATGGCGGTATTTTGCCTTATTAAACTCTCCATTTTCCCATACAACCATAGCTCCAATTGGATTAGAACCAAATAGATGAGAGTTATCAAAAATCTCAATTTTTAATGGTAGATTATTTAGCTCAAATGCCTCTTGAATCTCTCGTGCTAGGGTGTAGTCATTTGTTTTTATATGTTTTTTGATTAATTCAATAGCATTTTGATAAGCTATATTTACTAGCTCTTTTTTTTCACCTATTTTTGGCTGGATGATTTGAAATTTCTTATTGTGGCAAGAATTTAAGATATTTTCTAAAATCTTAGCATCCTCAAGCTTCATATATGTATAAATTTTAGTTGCGCCAACTGGTTGGTCTATACTAAAAGCATCTAAAATCATTGTAGAATATAGAGCCTCTAGATCTGATTCTACCATATCTTTAGCCGGTTTTATAGTATGAGTAGATGCGCACACTCTACCATCTCGCACACTAAATCTAACCCCACAAACAAAGCTACTATTAATATTTACACTAATTACTTCAAAATCTTCTAATTTAGCTAAATCGATTTGAATTTTAATAGCTGTATCGTTGATTGCTTTTATCTGATCTCTAATCTTAGCAGCCTCTTCAAAATTTTCATTTTGAGCTAAGTTTAGCATTGTTTTTTCTAAATTTGGTATTAAAAGCTCTGGATTTTTAATCTTTTTTATCGCTTCATCTATGATTTTAGCATACTCTTCTTTATTTATTAATCCAAGGCAAGGTGCGTGGCAGCGTCCAATTTGATAAAATAAACAGCCCTTTTTTTCTCTTAAACAAGATCTTTTTTGTACTAGTTTAAACTCCAAATACAAAGCTTCTAAAATTTCATTAGCACCTCTAAAAAATGGGCCAAAATATTTAATGCTATTACCTTTAAGCACCTTTCTAGTAATTTCAAATCTAGGAAAATCTACGCTTAAATCTACGCAAATATATGGATATGTTTTATCATCTCTAAGTAAAATATTATATTTTGGATGAAGTTGCTTGATAAATGAATTTTCTAATATTAACGCATCTTGTTCACTTGAGGTTGTAATCCACTCTATATGTATAGCTTCACTTATCATTTTGGCTATTCTAGGGCTTAGTCTTGGGCTAGGTGAGGCATCAGCGTTAAAGTAGCTTTTTACTCGATTTTTTAAATTTTTAGCTTTGCCAACATATAAAAGTTTTGAGTTTTTATCAAAATATTGATAAACTCCAGGGCTATTAGGCAGAGATTTTAGTTCATCGATTAGCATTTATAGACTCTCTAAGCTTTTCAAAAAGTGCATAAATTTGCTCATCTTTTGCACTGTTTTTAAATAATCCATCACTTCTTTCTATAAATATAGGCTTTTGTTGCGGTGATACTTCTTGAAAATTTTTTAGTTTTGTGATAAAGATTACTACACTATTTATTGGTTGTAATGCACTATTTGGATTGTTGCTAATATAGGTGTTTAATAGGTTTTTTATTTGAAATTTGATACTATCGTGATTTAGTTCAAGTTTGGCAAGTGGATGTGTAACGGCTATGAATAAAATTCCATCTTTTTGATAGCTAAATTTAATAAGCTTACTCTTAGCTACGCCTAATAAATTTAGTAAATTTCTTGCCTCTTTAGCAGCTTTTAAATTTTTATATTTAGGATCGTTGATAATATGATTAATAATCTCAAAACTTCGCATTTGGCTATTATAGCTGCTTTTTGCTTAATTTTTTTAGTAGGGTGTGGATATAAGTCTGATCCATTTTATACAGATTCGCAGCAAGTAAGTGTGGCTAATTGATTTATCAGCCAAATTTAGATAGACTTGCACAAATTTAATTTTAGGATGAGTTATGAAAAATGCAGATATTTTGGTACTAGATTTTGGCTCGCAATATACTCAGCTAATTGCTAGAAGACTTAGAGAACAAGGAGTTTATACTGAGCTTGTACCTTTTAATGCTAGCATAGATACTATAAAAGCAAAAAACCCAAAAGGGATAATTCTAAGTGGTGGCCCAGCAAGCGTATATGATGAAAATGCATATTTTTGTGATGATGCTATTTTTGAACTTGGGCTGCCAATCTTAGGTATTTGCTACGGTATGCAACTAATCGCTCATAAAAATGGCGCAAATGTAGCTCCAGCTGCTCATAAAGAGTATGGCAAGGCAAATATTGAGATTATAAAAGAGTGTGATTTTATGAGTGGAGTGGAGAATAATAGCGTTGTATGGATGAGCCACTCTGATAAAGTAAATGAGTTGCCAAATGGCTTTGAAGTGATTGCTAAGAGTCAAAATAGTGAGTTTTGTGTATTTGGCGATTTTGAGCGTAAAATTTATGCTATGCAGTTTCATCCAGAGGTAGCTCATAGTGAATTTGGTAGCGTAATGCTTAAAAACTTTGCTAAGATTTGTGGATGTGAAAGCACATGGAATATGGGAAGCTTTGCTAAGACTCAAATTGCTGCAATTAAAGAAAAAGTAGGCAATGATAAAGTTCTTTGCGCAGTAAGTGGAGGCGTAGATAGCTCTGTTGTAGCAGCACTTTTAGCAACTGCTGTGCCTGAGAATTTAATAGTAGTATTTGTAGATAATGGTCTTCTTCGCACAAATGAAGCTAAACAAGTTGAAGAGATGTTTAAGCTAAAACTTGGAGTAAATTTAATCAGTATCGATGCAAGCGATCTATTTTTAGGCCGTTTAAAAGGCGTAACTGATCCAGAGAAAAAACGCAAAATTATCGGTGAGACATTTATTGAAGTTTTTGACGCTGAAGCTAAAAAACACTCTAATGTAAAATATCTAGCTCAAGGAACTCTATATACTGATATTATAGAAAGTAGCGTAGTTGGCGCCTCTAAAACTATTAAGAGTCATCATAATGTAGGTGGGCTACCTGATTGGATGAAATTTGAGCTTATCGAGCCTTTAAGAGAGATTTTCAAAGATGAGGTTAGAGCGCTTGGATTAGAGCTTGGATTGAGTCGTGATGTGGTATTCCGTCATCCATTCCCTGGTCCTGGTCTTGCTATTCGCATTATGGGCGAAGTAAATGAGCCTAGCTTAGAACTACTTAGAAAAGCTGATGTGATACTACGCGAAGAGCTAAAAAGCAGCGGCTGGTATGATAAGACTTGGCAAGCATTTTGTGTGCTTTTAAATGTAAATTCAGTAGGCGTAATGGGTGATAATAGAACATATGAAAATGCTGTTTGTATCCGTGTGGTAGATGCAAGCGATGGTATGACAGCTAGTTTTTCAAGATTGCCATATGATCTATTAGAAAATTGTAGCCGTAGAATTATAAATGAAGTAAATGGAATTAACCGCGTAGTATATGATATAAGCTCTAAACCACCTGCGACAATTGAGTGGGAGTAAGATGGAATTTAAATTTGAAAAAAAATTTCAAGATGCAATATTTCAAAATTCACAAATTCAGCAAAGAATTTGTGAATGCTTGAGTATAGATTTTTATCAAAGCAAGTTCATTAGAGAAGATAGATATATTAATGGCATTATAGCAGATTTTACAATTTTTGAAAATAATATTGTAAAAGCTATTATGGAGTGCAAAGGTGCAGATATTAATGTAACTGATTTTGTTCGTGGGATAGGGCAGATTTTTCAGTATGAATTTTTTGCAGAAAATAAGCTATCTAGGCAAAATTATAATTTTTGCAATTTAGATGATTTTAGTAGCGTTTATATTTTTCCTGATACTGTTTTGAGATTAAATGATTTTAATATTGGGCTTTTTAAATATCCAAAAAGTAAAAAGATAATAGAGGTAAATTCAAAAAATTTAGCAGTTCGTTTGATAGGTGATAAAGAATTAGAAACTCTAAAAAATAGCAAAATTCAAAATTTAACCATCATTTCTCAATATTATATTAGAGATAATAGAATTTTTGAATTATATTTTTTATTAAAAGTTTTGCTGGTATTAAAATTAAAATCCATAAGAGTTGCTAGAAGAGATATAGAAAATAATATATTAAGAAAGAGCAATAGCATTAATAATAACAATTGGAGAAATGCTTTTATATCTCTTGCCTCTTTGGGATTTATCGATTCTGAAAATTATCCAACATCAATCGGTGTTAATTTTGCTAATATGGATTTTAGCGATTTTGCTTATATGATATATGAGGCATATATAAAGCCATATTTTGAAATAATATTTTCTATATTGGAAATGGATAGCAACTTAAGTATTCAAGAAATCATATCTAAAATTTTTGAAAAATATGATTATAAAAATGATATTTTATTTTTAACTCAATCTAATGGGCGGTATCTTTCAAGTTGGTTAAACATTATAAGAGATGATTTTGGATTAATTCAATTTAATCCTAGAGATAAAAATAGAAAAATTTTGCTCAATCCATTAAATAGTAATAAAGAAAAATTAATAGAACATATAAAAAATAATACAAAATATACAGAATATAAAAGTAGCTTTGAAAGGATTATTAATGAGCTTTAATATTTGTGAATTTTTTGTTGGGGCAGGTGGTAGTCATTTAGGATTTATGCAAAATGAATTTGAGACTGTATATGTGAATGACTTTGATGAAAATGCTTTAAAAACATTAACTTACAATAACAAAGAACTCCTTAAAAATTCAATAATAGATAGCACGGATATTACAAAGATAGAGCCTAAAAAGTTAAAAGATAAAATTAATAAAAGCATTGATGTATGTTTTGGAGGGATTGTTTGCAAGGGGTTTTCTTTAGCTGGAGAGAGAAGCCCAAATGATGCAAGAAATCATTTTTATAAATATTATTTAGATATCGTTGCTATGCTTAGACCTAAAATTAGCATAATAGAAAATGTAAAAGGTATGCTGACAGCTAAAATTTTACCAAAGAATTGTCCTGAGAATATATTAAATCAAGTCGATATGCTATGGCAAGAATTAGAGAACTATAAAGGTAAAAAGGCAAAATTAAGAAAAAATGATAATATAACTACTGAATTTGAAAATTATGGCAAAGAATTAAAGGAAAAAAAAGCAAATTTATTAAAAGAAATTTCAAAATATCAAATTGGCGTTATTGATGAAATAGTAAAAATTTATAATGAACTAGGCTATAAAGTAGAGTATAAAATTTTAAATTCAGCTTGGTATGGAAGTGCTACAAAGCGTGAGAGATTGATAATTGTTGCTGTTAGAGATGATTTGAAAGGTAAATTTAATTTTCCATTACCGATTTTTAGTAATGGCGAGATTAATACTAAAATGGATTTTGAGACCGATTTGTTAAATAAAATTGAGTTTAAGCAACCAAATTTAATTGGCGATGTTTTAGCTAAGATTGACTATAGTGATTTAAATGATGAAGATAATAAACCTATGCAGCACAGCTCAAAAACAGTCGAAAGATTTAGGTATATTAAGCCTGGTAGTAATATTGCTGAATGTGTAGATGATTTGCCAAAGCACTTGCAAATTTCTAAATTTTATTCTCGCGGCAATACAATGAGGCTTAGTTTTGATTCGCTTGCGCCAACATTAGTGCCCGGACATAGTAATTTTCCACTTCACCCCAAATATGATAGAAGCATAACCGTAAGAGAAGCAGCAACAATTACAGGATTTCCTATAGATTATAAATTTTTTGGTTCCCATTCTAAAAGATGTGAGCAAGTTGGAAATGCAGTACCACCGCCACTTGCAAATGCAATCGCAAAAGAGGTTAAAAAGCTGCTAATTGATAACTTATGATATATTTAATCTCAAATACGCCATATGATGATAATGATATTGCATGGCTAAATCTTTGCAAAATTAAATTTTTTAAATTTGATGTTAATCTTAATAAATTTGATGCAATTATAGTAACTAGCAAAAACTCTATAAATGCACTTAAATTTAACTCTATAGCCCTAACTGATATTTTGGTTTTTGCTATTGGTAGGGCTACTGCTTTGGCATGCAAGGAGTTTGGATTTACGCAAATTTATGAAGCAAAAAATTCGCACGGCGATGAATTTGGAGCTGAAATTTTAGAGAAATTATATGGCAAAAAGGTTTTATTTATCAAGGCCAAAGAGATAGTTTCAAATTTAGATATATACTTTAGCCAAAATGGCATTGATATTACAGTAGTAGATGGCTATGAGAATTTAATATTAAATCCAAAAGATATCAAAAAGCCAGAGCCAAACTCAACTATAATATTTACAAGCCCTATGAATACACGGGCTTTTATACAAAATTTTGGCTGGGATAAGAGCTATCAAGCAGTCGCTATAGGCAAAGCTACAGCAGCGGCTTTAAGTAGCTATTGTGATAATGTTATGGTTTCAAATACACAAAATTTAAAAAGCTGTATAGAATTAGCCAAAAATATATCCTTATCATCTTAGCATTGGTAAAATTTAAATAACATTTGGGGCAAATACTAAAAAGACTATTCCTAAAATTATGCGATATACTCCAAAACTAATATAGCTAAATTTAGCTACAAAATGTAAAAATAGTTTAATAATAGCCAATGCTACTATAAAAGCTACTGCACTACCAAGTAGAAATATCCAAATTTGATCCAAATTCGTAATAAATATATCTCTATTTTTATAACTATCATATGTAGCAGCTGCAAGCATGGTAGGAATAGCAAGTAAAAAACTAAACCTAGCAGCTACTTCACGATTTAAACCGCAAAGCAACCCAGTGATGATGGTAGCACCACTACGAGAAGTACCTGGAATCATAGCCAAACATTGACTAAGACCTATAATAAATGCTTGCTTGTAGCTAAGATTGTGTAAGTGATTTGTAGTAGGAGTATAGCTAGGGCGTTTTTGGAATAATTCAACTATTATAAATATAATACCACCAATTATTAACATATACGCCACAGTATTTGGGTCAAATAGCTCTTTGATATGTTTATATGCCAAAAATCCAATAATTGCAGTTGGGATAAAGCCAATAACAAGCTTAATCCATAAAGAAAAATCACTAACAAGACGCTCTTTAAACGCCCAAACTACAGCTAAAATACTACCAAGCTGGATAACAACTTCAAAGCATTTTAATGTTTGAGTTTGCTCTAAGCCTAAAAAGTGTGAAGTAAGAATCATATGACCTGTAGAACTAACTGGCAAAAACTCAGTAAGTCCCTCTACTATGCCTAAGATTATCGCTGATATTATATCCATTTTATCCCTTTAATATCGTGTTTAAGTTGGCTAGATTTTGCGTGATTGACCCAGGTGTATATAGCGCTGAAACAATGGCTATATAATCAATTTTAAGCTCTTTAACGATATTTAAATTTGAGCTATTTATCCCGCCTATTACTGCGATTTTACTAGTTAGATTATTTTTGGCTTCTTTTATTATATCAAGTGAGCAAATAGACGCATTTGGCTTAGTAGGACTAGCAAATAAAGCTCCAAAAGCTACATAATCAGCTCCATTTTTTACTGCATCTTTAGCACGCTCTAAGTCGTTATAGCAGCTTACTCCTATATATGCATTATAGCCTAAAATGTCTCTAGCTTTTTGTAGGCTATCATCATCTTTGCCTATATGAACTCCACTAGCATCTACCATTTTAGCTAGTTGTACATCATCGTTAATTATAAATTTAGTACCACTATTTTTGCAAATTTGGCTTATATCTTTTAGCAAAGCGATATCGTGAATTTGGCTTTTATTTCTGTATTGAATGATTTTAACTCCACCAGTTAAAAGCTCATTAATCTGAGCTTTTAGTCTATTTAGTGGAGTGAAGTGTTGATCGGTTAATGCGTAAATTTGATTCATTTAAGGTCATATTTGATAAGCAATTTATCATATATCAAATGCAAATGCAAACCCATCGCTACCATCTGCTTCTTCTAAAAAGCTTATGATATCGCTATTTTTCTTAAGATATCCAAATCCTACTGAACTATCAACGATAACTACATCTACTTT
>JAFVMP010000051.1 GCA_017506845.1 Campylobacter sp. | reverse complement strand
TTCTTCTCTTCTATTCCGCTTATGCCTTCACGGCGTTTTAACTCATCTAATATGGCACTTGGATGAATATCATAATCAGCTAACGCAACAATCATATGAAATAACACATCAGCTGCCTCGTAAATAGCGTCATATTTTGGCTGGCCTGGTTTATGCTCACCAAAACTCTCTTTGTTCATATTTGCATATAATTTAAAGCGCTCTAAATCTTTAATCGCAAGAGCAAATTCACACGCTTCTTCAGATATTTTTTTAAGATAACTATCTGGAGATTTTGTATAAAGTTTAGCAATATATGAATTTGAACTTGAATTTAGCTTTCTATCAAGTGCAATATGATAAAGATGATCTAAGATATCATATTTTATCTCTTTATTTAAATTTGGCCTATTTTTTTGCTCTAAATTTAAATGATTAAAAAAGCAAGATCTCTCTCCAGTATGACAAGCGATACCGCCTACTTGTTCTACTTTTAAAAGTAGAGCATCGCCATCACAATCAAGGCTAAGAGATTTGACAATTTGAAAATTACCACTCTCTTCGCCCTTTTTCCAAATTCTAGATTTAGTGCGTGAGTAGTAGTGGGCTAGGCCAGTACTTTTAGTAAGTTCAAAGGCCTCTTGATTCATATATGCAAGCATTAAAACTTCATTAGTGGAAGCTTCTTGAACTACTACTGGGAGCATACCATTAATCTTATCCCAATTTACACTCACGCTCATCTAAAAATCCTTAATTTTGTGTTGAAATTTGTCTTTGTTTATCTTTGGTATCTACCCAGATATTTGGAACAGCTCCACCAGGAGTTAAGAATATCTTAGCATCTGTATTTGTTTTTAAAGCTTCATTGAACTCTTTTTGAGTTTGGATCTGTTTTAGCTCTAAAAGATTATTTGTAAGACTTCTTGCTATTTGCGAATTTGAGTAAGCTTGTGCGTCAGCTTCTATTTTTACAGCATCGGCTCTACCTTGGGCTTCGATTTTTACAGCTTCAGCTGTACCTTTAGCAAGGGCGGCTTTTTTAAGTGCTTCTTGGTTTGCACGCTCAACTTCATATTTAGTTCTTTCAGCCTCTTGTTTTGCTATTTGAACTCTTTCAATCTGCTCTTTTACTTTTGGTGGTAAGATTATCTCTCTTAGCTGAACACTAGCTAATTCTACTGGCTGATTTGGTTGCTTATCTATATCTGAGCGAATGCCCATATCGATAGCTGCTGCAATATCATTTCTACGCTCTGGAAGCTCCTCAGCTGTATATTTACCAGTTACATTTCTTACAACATTTCTTACAACTGGGTCTATTATTTTATTCTCCCAGCTAAAGCCCCACGCAGCAATGGTTTGTGGTGCATTTTGCGGATTTAGACGATACTGAACAGTAATATCCATACTAACAGGAAGACCACGAGAGTCTAAAACCGATATAGTATCTTTAGTCTCAATTCCGCTACCACGGAAATTTGTCTCATTTCTACCCTCAGTAGAGGTGTAATTAATCTGTCGAACTTTAGTATCAACTATGCGTACCTCTTGAATAAAAGGTATAAAGAAGTGAAATCCTGGCTGAAGCGGATTTGGGTCAAATTTACCAGCAGTAGATTTGATACCTACCTCACCTGAGTTAATAACCACAAATGGCTTAGCTACTACTAAGATGACAATTATAGCGATTAAAGCATATATAACACCGCTAAATTTGCCTAACCCTCCACTTAAATTTGGTACATTTGGCTTTTTAAAATTAAAATTTGGCTTTCTCTCATCGTTATTTGAGTTGCCATTTTTTTTATTAAAATAGTCATTTAAATCTGCAGGCAATTCTTATCCTTTAATTAATATAAGTAAGTAGATGTTCGTATTTTGGATTTTTACCCATTACTATATCAAAATACGCACCTTGAAGCTCATGCGATACTGGACCTCTTTTGCCACTACCAATTACTCTACTATCTATACTGCTAATTGGCGTAACCTCTGCTGCTGTTCCAGTAAAAAATGCTTCATCAGCGTTATAAGCTTCATCTCTAGTAATTCTTTGGCGTAAAACTGTGTAGCCTAAATCTTTTGCTATTTGAATCACATTTTTTTGAGTAATACTCTCTAAGCTAGTGTCATTTGGTGGAGTTATGATTACTCCATCTTTTACGATAAAGAAGCACTCGCCGCTACCCTCAGCGATAAATCCTTGCGGATCAAGCAGCAAAGCCTCATCGCAGCCTGCTTCATGAGCTTCGTAATTTGCCATTTGAGAGTTGAAGTAGTTAGCGCTTGCTTTTGCCTTTGACATCATAGAAAATGGTGCTGGTTTCATCCAAGAGGCGATTTTGACTTTTATACCATTTTGAAGAGCTTCTTCGCCCATATATGCACCCCACTGCCACGCTGCAATAGCGACATTTACTGGGCAGCCGATGTGGCTAACGCCCATTTTACCATAGCCTAAAAATACAAGCGGACGAATATAGACATTATCTGTGTAGGTGTTGCTTTTTAATAGGTCAATGTGTGCTTGATTGATCTGTTCAGCGGTAAATGGAATTTTAATCCCACAAGCCTTAGCAGATTCAAATAGCCTTTTTGTATGTGCTTCAAGGCAAAGAATAGCTAAGCCTTTTGGCGTCATATATGCTCTAACGCCTTCAAATACAGCATTGCCGTAGTGTAATGAATGAGTTAAAACATGAGTTGTAGCCTCGTGCCATTTGACTAATTTGCCATCATACCATATGTGTTCTGCTTCTGGTAGTGCCATTGTAACCTCTTTATGAAAAAATTTTAGGCAATATTTTATCTAAATTTAATTAATAAACCGATAAAAATTAATATAAAAGTGATAAAAATGATAAATTTAGCCTTGCTTTTGCGAATTTAGCATAGTATAAATTTAAACAATTACTATACACGGCAGGCACAAGACATATAATAATATCTAAACTCAAAAGAATAAATTGACTAGCAAATTTATTCTATAAATCCGCTAGCTAAAACCCTTTGATTTTCATCATAAAATACAGCTAACTGACCACTAGCAACAGCTCCGGCATTGCTCTTTAGTTCTACAGTTGCTACTCCATTGCTTACACGAACAACACATAAAATAGGCTTTGAACGATATCTAATTTTTACATAAGATTCAAATTCGCTCAACTGAGTAAAATTATTAAAATTACGTGTTTTAAATTCATAGCACTCTAATTCATCTTTTTTACCTACAGTAATCTCATTAGCTCTAGCATTGATATTAGTTACATAATGAGGATCATGCGCACCATTGATTTTAAAGCCTTTGCGCTTGCCAATTGTATAATGCATATAGCCATCATGAGTACCGATAGCATCACCATTTGAATTACGAACAATACCTGGAAGATTGGTATTATAGTGCTGCTTTAAAACATCAATATATGTAGTCTCAACAAAACAAATCTCACTACTCTCCTTTTGTGAGGCCAACGATGCAATCTGTGGTATTTGCGAAGCCTGGGCTTTTATATCGACTTTGAGCTTATCTCCGAGTGGAAAGATGATGTAAGGTAAAATTTGCGGGTCAAGATTGGCTAAGAAATAACTTTGATCTTTAGTCTCATCAATAGCAGATTTTATTAAACCATTTTCTATTCTAGCATAATGACCAGTTGCGATTTTATCACAGCCTAGACTCTTAGCAAATTCCCAAAGTGCACCAAATTTAATCAAGCGATTACAGTGAGCGCATGGATTTGGCGTAATTCCATCTTTATACGAATTAACAAATAGATCATAAACCTCTTTTTTAAAAGTCTCTTGCAGATCTAAAACATGAGTCTCTATCCCTAAAAATTCACATACTTTTTTGACATTCTCAATATTATGCCTATGATAATCCTCTCTGCCGTGTAGCTTCATATAGCAACCTACTACACTATAACCCTGATCTTGTAAATATTTGGCACTCATTGAGCTATCTACACCACCGCTTAATGCTATTAATACTTTCAAAATAATCCTTTTATCGCTATTTTTTGATAATTATACAAAATATTTCTAAATATAATAAAACGAGATAGTAAAAAATTTATATAATATATTTAAATAGTATATTATATAAATTTAGAATTAGTTTGAGTAAATCTAATCTTATACAAAACCTTAATAATTTTATCTTAAAAATACAAGTTTTTAAAACTTATTTAGCCAAATTTGTCTTGTATAATCTAAGTAAATTGACATTTAGCATACATAATATAGCAATAAGCCAGCACTGCTTAATATTTATGCTATAAAAGTAAAATATCCATAATCTCATCTATATTATCAGCGCTATAATAGCTATTTTTATTAACCAAACCCAAATTCACAAGATTATCTAAAAAGTTAAAAAGTGGCTCCCAAAAATCTCTTTGAACAAAAATCACCTTATGATCTCTAAGCCTTGCCTGCGCCAATGTAATAACCTCAAAAGCCTCATCAAGCGTTCCAAAACCACCAGGAAAAATAATAAAAGCAAAACTATCTTTTATTAAAGCGTTTTTTCGCTCGCTTAAACTATTTAATGTCTGCGATTTGGTGCAATAAGAATTGAGCTGTTGCTCATTTGGCAATATAACATTTATCCCTATACTATCGCCTCTAGCTTCAAATGCTCCACGGTTTGCTGCCTCCATAATGCCGCCACCTCCACCAGTGATAACTCCATATCCAGCAGCTGCCAAAGCTTTTGCGATTTTATATGCTTTTTGGCAATGTTCACTGCTAGCATCTAATCTGGCTGAGCCAAAAATAGTTACATATTTCATGCATTAATTCCTAAATCTAGTCTCTTGCACCACAAAAGCTCTCCATCGCCAAAAATACTTCTATGTAAGATTTTAACCTTCATATCTAAATTTATATTATTGACACTTTTGAATTCATTTGAGCGATAAATTAGAATCCAATCTACTCTAGAGTCTAAATTTTTTAAAAAATTTTCTCCACCTTCAATCATAACAAATCTCTTTTTAAAAGCTAAATCCAAAGAATTGCTAATTATAACTTCTCTATTTGGTATATTAAAAAGTGAAATTTTAGGATCAAAATTGGCATATGATGAATAAATCAAAATATCTGGTGATTTTTTACTAAATAATCTAGCATCTAATGTCGGTCTATCAATACGCACAGTAGCTCCACCAATTACCATTAAATCAACTAAAGAACGCAAATGATGTGTATGAGTACGACTGGCTAAATTTGATATTACTCCACCAGTAGCCACACCATTTTGAGTTAAAGCGATTTTAAAAAAGGTAAAATTTCCACTTTGCCACCTAAGAAATGGCTCTAGTAGTTCATCGCACCTAGCCTTGCATACATCAAGCTTAACCTCAATACCATTTTGAGCTAAAAGCTCAGCTCCTCCCCTGGCGTGCTTTCCATAATCTCTTGAGCCAATTACTACACGCTTTGCGCCCATAGCAAGAATCAAATTTGCACATGGAGGTGTTTTGCCTTGGTGCGCGCACGGTTCTAGCGTTACATAATATGTAGAGTTTTTAAGTAAATTTTGATGATTTTTAATTATTAAATTATATAGCTCATTTGCATTTTTTGCAGTAGCAAATAACTCTTTTAAGCTGCTATTCTTAGCTTCTAAAGCCTCTTTAGTAGCGTTTAATTCAGCATGTGGAAAACCAGACATTTGATGATTGGCAATAGAGAGAATCTGTCCATTTTCATCTAATATTACAGCACCAACTGCGGGATTAGGATATGTCAAAAGCTGACAATCCCACGCCTTATCAATGGCTAAAGATAGATAAAACTCATCACCCATACTTACCACTGGATAAAGGTTTTAGCTTTTTTTATATTATTAAAATTTAAATTTATATTTTGTTCGCCATCATTGATTACGATATCATCACCATTTGCACTTACTATTGTGCCAATTATCTCACTTTTATCGCTTAATATAATCTTTACCATTTCTGATATGCTTTTAGCAAAGTGTTCTGGTTTGCTTAGTTTTCTCTCAAGTCCAGGGCTAGAAACTTCTAAAACCCAGTCTCCACCAACTGGTGGCATAACATCATAAATAGGTGATAAAAGTTTGCTTACTGCCTCGCAATCTTCTAAATTCACTCCACTACTTTTAGTTATATAAACTCTATAAATTTGACGGCCATTTTCACTAGCTATCTCTGTATCATACAAAGCTACGCCACAACCTTCTAATAATTTTTCTAACTCTTGTAAATTCACTTTTTACCCTTTTGCAACTCATCTGCAACCTTAGCAAATAGAGCGTCCATATGATTTTGATACTTTAGTCTATCATCAAATACAAAATGAAAATTTGGCGATCTATACCAACCCTCAGCTGCCATACAGTGATTTTGAATATGACGACTTACCTTTTTAAGATGAGAAAGGATATAGGCTTGTTCT
>JAFVMP010000050.1 GCA_017506845.1 Campylobacter sp. | reverse complement strand
GGTGTCGTAATTGGCTCAGGCGTGGTATATCCTGATAAATGTTTAGCAATGGATAGTGGTTATGTAAGTGCTGATATTGATGGAATTGCAGTAAAAGATCCAGCCTTTGGGCTTGATGCTTTATGGATTGATCAAAATTATAAAGAGGATGCAATTTTAAGTGGTTATACAGTAGCTGATGCAGCTAGTGTTATTTCTACTCATATGAGCGAGTTAGTTAAGCAAAACGCTAGTGAGTTACTCACAAAACAAGAGGTTCAAAATATTCTTGAAAAGGTAAAATCTGAATACTCTGTAGTTGTAGATGATGCACTTAAAATTGTTGGCGTAGGAGTGATTCAAAAGGTATTAAAAGCTTTGCTTAAGGATAATATCCCAATTAAAGATATGCTAAGTATACTTGAGGCTATTAGTGATGTAGCTGAAGTTAGTAAGAATTTAGATATGATAATTGAACATGTCCGTGCAGCTTTAGCTAGAGTTATTACCTCTATTTATACAGATGAAAATGGTCAATTAAATTTCTATATCCTAGAAGCACCAGCCCAACAAAAGCTAATTGATAGCCTAAGTTATAAAGATGGAGCGTATACCTTAATGATAAATGTAGCCCAAACCTCAGCTATAGTTAGCGCACTAAGGGCAAAAAGAGAAAATAGACCTATAAGCGAACAAGGCGATATGGTGCTTTGCGTTGAGCCAAGTATTCGCAAATTTATAGCTAATATAGTTCAAAATTTTTCAATCGATATAGCAGTGCTAAGTTTTGCTGAAATTGCGCCAAATACGCAGTTTGAAACGCTTGGTACTATAGAGATACCAGAACTTTAATAAAGGAATAAAATGAAGATTTATCATCTTAGTCACACTGATTTAGATGGATATTCTTGTCAGTTTGTTAGTAGTTTTTATCTAAAAAATGTCGAATTTTATAATTCAAACTATGGTAAAGAGATTGATAAAAAGATGTCGCATATAATTTCAAAGATAGGCGATGAAAAGGCGGTGATTTTAATCACTGATCTAAATTTAACCAAAGCTCAATGTCAAAGCTATGAAGAGCAATTAAAAGGCAAAGATGTTAAATTAATTTTGCTTGATCATCATCAAACTGGCGCTGAGTGCGCTCAGGAGTTTTCTTGGTATTATTTAGATAATGCTAGAAGTGCGACAAAAATTTGCTATGATTTTTTTAGTGCAATTTTTGGCAAAGATGAGAGGCTAGGAGCATATTGTGATGTGGTAAATGCTGTCGATATATGGCTAAAAAATGATCCAAATTTTGAACTTGGCAAGGTCTGTATGGGTGCAATTGCTGGAGCAAAAGAGATTAATAAGGTTATGTTTGAAGATGAGCATATAGAGTATATCTTTTATCTTATGAGAAGCTTTTGTGAGTTTTTAAGTCTTAATAATGCCCATATTGAGCTTGATAATAGACTTCATGGAATTAAGAAGGAGTTTTTTTACCTTAAAAATGATGATACTTTAAGTAATCTAAACTCTAGTTATCTAGTTAGGCGCCTTGAAGCTAATAAGGATAAATTTAGTATAAATTACCGTGGTAGTAAAGGGATATTGACTTATAATATAGGAAGTGCTAGTGTGATTGGTAATGATTTTTTAGTAGCAAATCCTGAATTTGATTTTTTTATAGATATGACTAGCAAAAAGACTATGAGTTTTAGATCAAATGGCGAATTTGATGTAAGCCTAATGGCTAAAGAGCTTTGCGATGGTGGAGGGCATAAAAATGCCAGCGGTGGATTTTTTGCTGGATTTACAGATAGCTACAACTATGATGATATTAAGGCTCAAGTAGTTAATTTAATCAATAAAAAGACAGGAGAATAAAGATGAAAAACTATGAAAACGATATAACGCTTGAAGAGATGAGCTATGAATTGGAGTTGGCTACTCTTGGAATGCTTTACTACGCTGGAGTAAAAAAAGAGCGTTTAAATGACGCCTTTGATAGATATATAGATGTTATAGATGATGTACTAGAAAACAGCGATGCAAATGGCGTTGATGAAGTTATTACTGTGATTGAACATCTCAAAAAGAGCTGTCCAGAACTATTTAAAAAATAGTCTTTTGCTCTTAAATTTTAGTAATCTGATCGCTAGTTGGCCTTTTTTATTTAAGATTTTATAATAGTTCCAAATATTAAAATTAAATCTAGCGATCTGAATTTGGGCAAAGATTTGCTCTAAATCATCTCTTTCTTTTGCAGTTAAACTATTCATCAAATTATCTCCTTTGAATTAAAACGAAATTATACTTGATAGCTTATTAAAAATCAATAAAATTTAGATTGTTTATATTTTATATTTTTATTTTGTATAGATAATATTTAATAAAAATAAGCAATCAATCATATAAATTGCTAAATAAATTTACAAATTTTAATCTTTTTGCTTAAAATACTTGACAAAGGTTGGCTCAATGTTGTATAATTCACTTAGCAATTAAATATAAAGAGTGCTAATAATGAAAGTAGATAAAAGAGATTTAATATTAGAGTCTATCATTCACGCATATCTAGAAGCCAATGAGCCGATTGGTTCAAGCGAGCTTGGTATGAGAATGAATGTGTCTATTCCAGCATCTACTATTAGAGTCTATTTTAAAAAGCTTAGTGATGAAGGGGCTATCACACAGCTACATATAAGTGGCGGTAGAATTCCTACAGCTAGTGCAATG
>JAFVMP010000049.1 GCA_017506845.1 Campylobacter sp. | reverse complement strand
TCGCCGTTTTTATGGCTTTTAAGTTTTAAGCAAAAGTTTGTCCGTAGCCTTAGGGCTAGATTTTTCTTATATCAAAATCCAAAACCTAAATTTGCTAAATATCACTTTCATGCTTGTAGCCTTGGTGAGGCTTGTGCTATTGAGCCTTTAGTAAAAGAGTTAAAAGATTGTAGAGTAAGCGTGATTACTCAAACTGGATTTGATAAGGCTAAGGGATATGCAGATTGCAGATTTTTGCCTTTTGAGTGTTTTTTGCCTTTTTGGTTAAGCAGATCAGATGTTTTGATAGTTTTTGAAGCAGAGCTATGGCTAAATTTATTTAGAGTAGCTAAATCAAACGGTTCTAAAACTATACTTTTAAATGCTAGAATTAGCGATAAAAGTTATAAGAATTATCTTAGATTTAAATTTTATTATAAATGGCTTTTTAAATATGTTGATTTAGTTTTAGCTCAAAGTCAAATAGATAAAGAACGCCTATTAAGCCTTGGTGCTAAAAATATCAAAGTCGTAGGAAATATCAAATCAGCTAACCTACCAAAGCCATCAAAGCATTATAAAAAACCAGATAAAAGAGTGATAATAATAGCTAGCTCGCACGAAAATGAAGAGAAAAATCTATTAGCCAATCTAAAGCTTAATCATAACGATCAGCTTTTTATAGTTCCGCGTCATCCTGAGAGATTTAATAGCGTTTATAATATTATTAAAGATAGTATTAAAAATATAAGCTTTGAGAGATTTAGTGATAATATGGGGTTAAATTCACAAATTATTCTTGTAGATACTCTTGGAGAGCTGGTTAATTTATATGCAATTGCTGATATTGTCGTGCTTTGTGGTAGTTTTGAAAAGGGCATTGGAGGGCATAATCCTATAGAGGCAGCTCAATTTAAATGCAAAATTTTAAGTGGAGAGTATATCCATAATCAAAAAGATTTATATAAAGCAGTAAGCGGGATTGAGTTTTGTTCATATGATAATGTGTGGCAAAAGATAAATTCAAATTTAAAAAGTACAAAAATTATAAATATATGCGATATGGATAAGATAATAAAAGAGATAAAAGGATAAATATGCAAAAGGCTTATAAACTTCTAGCAATTCAAGATGGTATTTCAAACAACGAAGCCAAGGAGTTAATAGACGCTGGATTAGTAAGCGTAGGCGGCCAAAGGCTTGTGCTTGCTAGAGGACTTTTAAAAGAGAGTGCTAAATTTAAGGTAACAAAACTAGCCAAACCAGTGAAAATTTTTGAAGATGAAAATATAATAGCAGTCAATAAACCACCATTTATCACAAGCCAAAAAATTGCTGAGATATTTAAATTTCCACTTTTAAATCGTTTAGATAAAGAGACTAGTGGAGTGATTTTGCTATATAAAAATGAAGATTTCAAGCAGCGTGCCATTAAAGAATTTGCACAAAATAGGGTAGGTAAAACCTATCTTGCAGTTGTTAAAGGTATAGTTTGTGAAAGCTCTACTATAAACCAGCCACTAACAACTATAAAAACAAAATCTGGAGCCTTTAGCAAAATTGATTTAAAAAATGGCAAAACAGCTATCACACATATCACTCCAGTAGCAGTCGAAGGTAAAAAATCGCTACTAAAAATAGATATAGAAACTGGTAGAACTCATCAGATTAGAGTGCATTTAGCAAGTAGTGGATTTGGCATTGTCGGAGATGAGAAATATGCCAAAAGTAGCTCAAAAAGGCTATATCTACATAGCTTAAGAACTAAGATTTTTGATTATGAGTTTTATGCTCAGCCTGATAGTGGATTTTTTGATCAAGGATTTGATCAGATCGATAGAAGTATCTTAAAAACCTTATAAATATCTTGCGATTGATATATTCTAGATTGTCGCACTATATATTTGCGTTATTGCAAATTTTGATTAGTACGACAATCTTAATCAATATAAATTTAATAACTTATATATTTAAGCCCTTTTAGCATAAAATTCCATCTTAAACTCTATAAACTTATCAGCCAAGATAGCCTCTCTCATCTGTTTCATTAAATTTAGATAGTAGTGTAGATTATGCAAACTCGCAAGTCTAAAAAATGTAAGCTCTTTAGCCTTGTATAGATGGTTTAGATATCCACGGCTATATCGTTTGCAAGTGTAGCACTGGCACTCATTATCTATTGGTTCATGATCGTTTATAAATGCTGCTGCTTTGATATTTAACTTGCCAAAACTAGTAAATAGCGTCCCATTTCTAGCATTTCTTGTAGGCATTACGCAATCAAACATATCAACCCCACGACTGACATTTTCTACTAAATCCTCAGGCGTACCCACTCCCATTAAATATCTAGGGCGATTAGGATCTATATATGGCATAACTCCTTCTACTGTATCATACATCTGCTGATTTGATTCGCCTACGCTTAATCCACCTATGGCTAATCCATCAAACTCCATATCACATAACGCTTGTGCGCACTCTTTGCGTGCTTTATAGTCAGTGCCACCTTGAATTATTCCAAATAGATTTTGATCTACTCCTATGCCTTTGCTTTTTTGGCTTTTGTGATACATTTCAGCCTCTTTAGCCCATTTTATTGTGCGTTTTAGGCTTAGTTCTATGCGTTCTTTTGTCGCTGGTAGTGCTACTAAATCATCTAATATCATCATAATATCGCTATTAAAATCATACTGAGTATCTAAAACACTCTTTGGCGTAAAGTAGTGAAGACTACCATCTATATGGCTTTTAAATTTAATCCCATTTTCATCTGGTTTAGAGCGGTGCGAGAGTGAAAACGCCTGAAATCCACCACTATCAGTAAGAAAATTCCCATTAAATCTACTAAACCCATGCAATCCACCAAACTCCTTAACAACCTTGCTAGTAGGACGCAAATACATATGATAAGTATTGGCTAAAATAATCTTAGCTCCTAAAATCTCGCTCATATCAACTGCATCTAGACTCTTAATCGCCCCAAGCGTACCAACTGGCATAAATACTGGAGTTTGTACAACTCCGTGAGCCATCTTTATAGTGCAAGCTCTTGCGTTTTGGCTTATTTTATCTATCTTAAATTCCATCAAACTTCCTTATTAAATCGGCGTAATTTTAGCAAAATCTTGCTTAGAATTTAGAATAATTAAATTAATTTAAAAAGCAAAACACAAGGTATTAAGATATATAATATTAAATTGCTTTATCAATATGATAAATTTAGAATATGTAAAAATTCTTATAGTTTTGAGTTTAAAAGTCTCATACAAAATATACTTTAAGTTTAAAGCTATAAAGAAGTTAGCTATAAAAAGGCTTTTAGATTATATTATTCTCTTTAAATATCTAAAATTGCTTTTCTTAAGTATAAAAAACTTTCCGCTTTATTGAATTATTCGATATAATATTCTCAAAAAAACAGAATGATTCACAAAAATAATTTACGATAATAATTAAACAGAGAATATAAAATAACCAAATTAAACTTTTCTTAACTATTTCTTTCTTTTTTACCTCCTAAAAACAGCGCCCCAGTGCGGGCGTCCACATAACAATATGTTGTACCGCAGCGGGCTTGACCCGCTGTCGGCTACGAACCTTTGTTATGCTTTATTTATTTTTAATTGAATTTTATAAACCCTTTCTTTTTGTTCATCAGTTAATTCTTTATTCAAATAATACCAATCATCAGATTCTTTGACATAGCATTGCTTATAAAACTCATAATCATCAATATCTATTAGTGCATTTAATTTTTTTTCAAATGTTTTACTTGAATATTTATTTATAATTCCAGCAAAATGAATCAAATTTAAAATTTTTTTATACATTACAGGTAAATCAGAAACTTCATTAATATTTCTTTCTTGAATTGCTGCAAAGTCTTTTTTATCATATTGCTCCCAAATATTTGCGGATGCTCCTCTCTCTCTTTCAATTTTGAATTTAGACAAAATTTCTTTCGTCGATTTTGTTTTCATCATATTATCTTTATTCTTAAAATATGGAATCACAATTGTTTCCAAATCTAAAAATCTTGATTTATAAAATAAATCGAATAAAATTTCATCTGATCTTAAATTGAATTTATGACATCTTGCAAATAAATATTGTATATCTACACGACTTATTCCTATTCCTGAAAAAAATAATTCTGCTTGATTATCTTTTCTTTTTATTATATACCAAGAATCTTCTACAAATTTTAAAATATTTTTTAGCATTTCTTTTTCAGAATTATTATAATTCCAAATCCAAAATTCTTTTTTTATATTATTTTTCTCATGATTAAGAAGGGGAAAGTACCTAAGAAATGTTCCCCCCAATTAAAAAATGACCATTTTTATAAGGATTTGCTTTTAATCCTAAACGCCCCTCTCTATCATTTCTGGAACATAAAACTCTAAATCAAAAAAAAGAATTTGAGTTTTTTCAGGATAATACTGAACTATTGATTTATTCATAATCTTATTTCTTCCACCACGCCAGTGGCGTGTGAGCATAACATAATTTCTCCGTATTTTGCATAAGAATTTTATACGTCAGTTTTTGTCAATATAAAATCTTTATACAATATACTAACTCAATATTATATCCCAAAATTTATATTTTTGGTACATATTCTGTTTAGTTTGTACCAAAATATGCGATTGAAAGTCCTTCTATAAATTCTAATCTTTTATCAAAAACTAAAGTAACATCTATTCCAAATCTTACGCTAGAAATGATTTTGTATTGTTTAATTTCTCTACCTTCTCTCGCAGAACAACAAAGAATAGTTTCAAAAATTAAAAAGATATTTGCTATATTAGATAGAATTAGTAACGAGTTAGGTACAGATATTTAAAATCCACATTTTATCTATTTCAAATTTCATTTATGATAAAATAGATGTTTTTTGGAGAGTTTATGAAAAATATTTTGATTATCGCAGATGGGATTTTGGCTAAAAACTTTCTTGAGAGGTTATTTAATAGCAAAAATAACGCCCTGCATAATTATACTGTAATAACATATAATGAAGAGACGCTACCTAGCTGGGATGTAAATTTTGAAAATTTTATATTTTATAGTTTTGACCCAACTAGTCTTGGTAAGCTCAAAATGCATCTAAATAGCGAATTTGAACAAGCTATGGTAATAATGCAAAATGAATTTGATATAAGATGTGTATGCGATAATCTGCGTCAAATTTATCCAAATTTAGAGATTGATGTGATGGATCTGTGGGGTATGGAGAGATATCTAGGATCTGATAATCTAATATCAATTATAGATGCTAGAAAGATCTTAAGCTCTAGATTTATGGATTTTTTGCCTGATGCGCCAGTAATTGCTGATAATATCGGCCTTGGGCTAGGGGAGATTATGGAGATACAAGTGCCTCATGGTAGTAGCTACGCTTATCGCCATGTAGGTAATATCCGTAAAAAACGCTGGAAAATTGCTATGATATATCGCAATGGAAGTTATACAATAGCTACGCCTAGTACGCTAATCTTGCCAAATGATACTTTACTAGTAGTTGGTGAGCCTAGAATTTTAGAAAATGTATTCCGTGCGATTAAAAAAGAGCCTGGTCAATTCCCAAATCCATTTGGTAATAATATCTATCTAGCCTTAGATATGAAACTAATGAGCAATAACGATATAGAAAGATTACTAAGCGATACCCTAGAACTACATAAAAAACTAAATAGCAAAAAGCTATATATAAAGGTAGTAAATCCAACTCTTAGTAAAATTTTTAGCGATATTAAAGAGCTTAGATCAGATAGTATTTTTATCAAAATTGACTACTTTAGCACTACAATATCGATTCAAAAATCTAAAATGAATGAGCTTGATATCGGTCTAGTAGTTACTAATGGTACAGCATTTAATCTATATAAAAAGGGCTATGAGGCTTTAAAAGTTCCAGTATTAAAAATCGGAACAAGTGGGTTAAATAGTGTTAAAAAAGGTGTAATTTTAGGCGATAAAACCGATGCTGAGAGCAACTCTAGTGTAATTATGGATTGTTGTAAGCAGCTTGATTTTAGTATAGACTTTTACCATTTTGATAATAAATTTGATGATGATAGTAAAGAGCTAAGGGAGCATTTTGAGAGCTTATCAAAAATCTTTGATAAAAAGGTAAATATCGTAAATGATGGCACAAATCCACTAATAAAGCTTAAAAATAATGAGAATATATTGCAGTTTTTAAGCTTTAGTAGCAAGATTATGGATAGTAAATTTGGAGCGATTTTTTCTAAAGATATTAATCGTTTGCACTATATTTTGGGTGATAGCTATCAACTATTTATCCCACAAAATGATAAAATTTAAGGATTAAAGATGAAAAATACAGCTTTTATAACTGGGGCTACATCTGGCTTTGGCGAAGCGATGGCTAGAATATTATCAAAAGATGGCTATAAGCTAATACTACTTGGTCGCCGTCAAGATAGGCTTGAAACTCTAGCAAAAGAGTTAGGCAATACTCATATAATAGCTTGTGATATAAGAGATAAAAAAGCGGTATTTAATGCCGTAGAGAGTCTTCCAAGTGAGTTTAGAGATATTGAAATTTTGATTAATAATGCTGGGCTAGCTCTTGGGCTTGAGCGTGTAAATGAGGCTAGTTTAGATGATTTTGAAACTATGATAGATACAAATATCAAGGGGCTTTTATATGCTACAAAGGCGGTTTTGCCTATTATGACTAAAAGAAAAAGTGGATATATATTTAACCTTGGTTCCGTAGCTGGTCAGTGGCCATATCCTGGTGGAAATGTATATGGTGCGACAAAGGCATTTGTAAAGCAGTTTAGCTTTAATCTTAGAAACGACCTTAAGGGTGATAATATTAGAGTTACCGAGATAGCTCCTGGAATTGCTAAGACTGAGTTTAGCCTTGTTCGTTATAAAGGCGATGAGCAAAAAAGCAATGCTGTATATGATGGGACAAGCTACCTTGAAGCTGATGATATAGCTAAGATTGTGCTTGATTGTATAAATTTGCCAAAACATGTAAATATAAATAGCCTTGAAGTTATGCCAACTACGCAAAGTTGGGCTGGATTTTTCTTTGAAAAAGAGTAGGGTATAAGCGTGGATTGTAGGTATTTAGGAGATTGTGGAAGTTGTGTTTTGACTCTTAGCTATTGTGAGCAAAAGCAACTTAAAATCGCTAAGATAAGGGAGCTTTTTAGCCAGTTTTGGAGTGGAGAATTTGAGTTTTTTGACTCAGATGAGAGTGGATTTCGCTCTAGAGCTGAATTTGGCATTTGGCATGAAAATGATGATATAAGCTACTGTATGCGTAGTCAGCAAAATACGAAATTACCGATACAAAGCTGCCAAATAGTAGATACTAAGATATCAAATATAATGCCAGAACTTCTAAAAACCATAAAAGAAGATAGGGCTCTAGTAGAGCGATTATTTGGCGTAGAGTTTATCAGCTCAGCCAAAAGTCTTATAGTAACGCTTTTATATCATAAAGATGTAAATGGTATAAAAGATAATCTAGCTAAAATCCAATCTAAGCTAAAAATAGGTCTAATAGCTAGGAGTAGGGGAGTAAAGCTAGAATTTGGCGATACAAAAATAAATGAGATTTTAAATATAAATGGGCGTGAGTTTAACTACATTATGAGCGATACAGCCTTTATCCAGCCAAATAAAAAAGTAAATGAAAAGATGATCTCATGGGCTATTAATAGTATTAGCGATGGGGTGGATTTAATAGAGTTATACTGCGGACATGGGAATTTTACAATACCAATTAGCTTTAAATTCCAAAAAGTTTTAGCTACTGAGATATCTAAAAGCTCAATTGATATGGCTTTAAAAAATTGCCAATTAAATAGCGTAAATAATATCAAATTTGCTAGATTAAGTGCTGCTGAGATAATGAGTGCAATGGCTAAGGAGCGAGAGTTTGAAAGATTGCGTGGTGTGGATCTAGATAGTTATAGATTTAGCCATATATTAGTCGATCCACCAAGGGCAGGGTGCGAAGATAGCGTTTTAGATTTTATGAGCAAGATAGATAATATAATTTATATATCATGCAATCCGCTAACTCTAAAAGATAATCTTGAAGTTCTTAGTAAAACACATATGGTTGTCAAATTTGCAATCTTTGATCAATTCGTTCATACTAATCACATTGAATGTGGTGTAGTTTTAAAAAGAATCAAATAAACACTAGCTGCAATAAGTGACAAAATAAATTTATAATCAAGATTAAATTTAGATTATATTAGTAATTTTTATCTTGGATGAATTATATATTTTTAGTTGTCATTTACTGCAGCATAAGTCAAATATATTGATTCATTTAGCTTTTATATCTTTTTATATTTTAATATAAATTTCAGTTTAATTCAAATTTTGGCTCAGTTTTTGCTTATACTAAATAGAATACAATTTTGATTTAAGTTGATCTCTTGATTTATATATTGTAAAATTTTACATAAAATAATACATAAAATTTCAAGAATAATTTTATGTATTATTTTAATGAAAATAGTACATATTTTACTATGTATTATTATACATATATCCTATAAATAGTGGTAAAATGGGGATTTTTTAGTATCAAAAAACCCAAAATAGGTGAATTTATTTTAGTTTGAAAATTATAGTTTTCAATACTAAATATATAAAATAGTGCTTTTTATATGTATTTTTAATTATTTTATAATAATTATAGCTTTATTTGTCAAGCGTTTGTTTTCAATCATTTTATGTTTTTATTTAATCTTTACCAATCAACCATTGTAATATTTTTAGAAATATATGTAGAGTTATCATCTATGATAATTGTAGTGTAATTAAGGGAGCTAATGAAGTAATAATGCAGATGTAAAACTAAACAATAATAATTGTAGTTGATATATGCTCTTACTATTTTAAATTTCAATAATTTAAATCTAAGATATAAAATTTACTTACCACCCTACTTTATTATATTTTTATTTAATATGCAAACAAATCACCGACTAAAACTTAGCCCATAAACACCCAAAAAAGCCAATTTAGATCACAACTAGTCTCACCAATTCACCCTTCAAAC
>JAFVMP010000048.1 GCA_017506845.1 Campylobacter sp. | reverse complement strand
GGCGAAACAAAATTTTCGAGCATTTTCGACGCGCAGGAACATTTTTGCCCGGCAACGGCGATATTGTCTTTGATGGCGACGGGAACGCCGTCGAGCGATTAAAATTGCTAATTATACCCTAAATTTCTTTAACTTTCTTTAATTGCTCAACTATACTTATACTTTTATGACAGATATTTTATGTAATACATAGATGCAAACTAGTACTAAAACAAATATGTAAAGCATAAAATTAGCTATAAAATATTAAATGAATTTTTTAAAAGCACTTCATTATAGACTACTTTATAAACTTAGCGGTTCTTTAAAAGTTACCGCCAAGCAAAAAAAATAATTAATAATTATATCTCTTGCTAAGTTTAAAACCTAGATAGAAATTTAATAAAACATACTTTCAAAATAACAATTATTTGACATAGACTTTATATTCAGAATAGCCTCTTTTATCCATCTCATCATAAGGAATAAACTCCAAAGAGGCTCCATTAATACAATATCTAAGCCCTCCTTTATCAATTGGCCCATCATCAAATACATGGCCTAAATGGCTACCGCTTTGTCTAGATGTAACCTCAATACGCTCCATTCCATGACTAAGATCTCTGTGATAACTAGCCGCATCAGTTGTAATTGGCTTTGTAAAGCTAGGCCACCCACATCCAGCATCATATTTATCGCTAGAGCTAAAAAGTGGTTTTTTACTTACAATATCTACATATATACCACGCTCATCAAATTTATCATACTGACTACTATATGGTCGCTCAGTGGCCTTTTCTTGTGTTACTTTAAATGCTAAATCGCTTAACTTTTCTTTTAATTCAGATAGGCTTGGAATTTTAAATTTGCTTTCATCATATAGTGGTTTGCTAGCCAAATTTAAATCAATATGGCAATAACCATTTGGGTTTTTATCTAAATATTTTTGGTGATACTCTTCTGCTTTTATATAATTCTTAAGTGGTTCTATCTCAACTGCAATTGGTTTAGTAAATTTAGCCTGCTTGCGACTGATAAAATCCTCTATAACACTCTTTAGCTTATCATCACTATAATATATACCAGTGCGATACTGTCTGCCTATATCATTGCCTTGTTTATTGATAGAAAATGGATCAATAATACGAAAATAATGCTCTAAAATTTCATTAATATCAACCCTATTAGCATCAAATTTAAGCCTAACAACTTCTGCGTGATCTGTACGAGCAATCTGATTATAGCTAGTTTGATCGCTTATGCCATTAGCATAACCTACTTCGCTATATACCACTCCATTAATAAGATCAAAATATCCCTGAGTTCCCCAAAAGCACCCACCGCCTAGATAGATTTCTGTTAAATTTTCCATACTATTGCCTTTTGGATTAGCCATTAATGTAAGTGCGGCCAATATCATTGTAATTATATATTTTATCATTATAACTCCTTAAAAGCGGATGATTTTAACAAAACTTGTACAATAAAATATAAATATAAAATTATAAAAAATAAGCTAAATCGATACTTTGCAAAGCTCTAAATGAGCCTTGCAATAAATAAACCTATAAATGAGATCAAATAGGCCATAAATGTAGTAAATAAGAATAAATATCCTATATATTTAGCACCACCTGCTTCTTTGCCAAATACAATTGTAGCAGCCAAACAAGGATTATAAATCATAACAAATAGTATAAACGCTATAGCTACATCAACTGGTATAGCCTCTTTAATTTTACTCATTAGACCTTGACTTGTTTCATCAACTTCTGAACCTAAAGAGTATAATACACCCATTGTAGAGATGGCAACCTCTTTGGCTGCTAGACCACTAATAAGCGATACACTTAATCTCCAGTCAAATCCAAGCGGAGCAAAAACTGGCTCTATAATCTTACCAGTCATTCCTAGATAGCTATTTTCTATCAAATATTTTTCTAATTCAAATGACAATTCATCTTTTTGTTCATCACTTGTAGCAAGCTCTATCTTTTGTTCATAATCTGCTACTACATCTTTATGTAACGGAAAAGTGCTAGCTATCCATATAAGCACAGTAGCAGCAAGAATAAAAGTACCAGCCTTTTTAACATACATTTTAGCTTTATTATAAACCATAAACCAAACTAGCTTCCAATTAGGTATTCTATACTTTGGCATCTCCATAACAAATGGCTCATCAGGCCCTTTAAATGCTGTCATTCTAAGAATCTTAGCAGCAATAAGCCCCAAAATCGCCCCTAAAATATATATAGCAAATAGCCAGTTGCCTGCTTGAGACTCTGGAGCAAACGCTCCTACAAATAATACATAAACAGGCAACCTAGCCCCACAACTCATAAAATTGATAATAAATAGAGTTAGCAAGCGGTCTTTTTGGTTTTTAAGTGTGCGAGTAGCCATAAAAGCCGGCACCGAACAACCAAAACCAGTAACTAGCGGAATAAAGCTTTTACCATGTAAGCCAAATTTATGAAAGAATCCATCAAGTAAAAATGATACACGAGCCATATATCCAGTAGTCTCTAAAAGTGCTATTCCAAAAAATAAAATTATAATATTTGGCAAAAATAGTATAACAGCACCAACTCCACCAATAATCCCATCAGCTAGAAGTGAAGCGAGCATCTCATTGGCTATATTTTCTTTAATTACATCACCAAGCGCAGAAAAACCAGCCTCTATATAATCCATCGGTATAGACCCAAGCGTAAAAGTAAGCCAAAACAACAACCACATAAAAAATAAAAATATAGGAATTCCAATATATTTATTAATTAGCACCTTATCTACAATCTTAGTATAATTAATCTCTTTAGGCTTATTATATTTAACACTCTCAGCTATTACACCATTTACAAAATCGCTATACTCTTGCATAAAAATTTGATTTACAGACTCTGTTTTATATTGTATGTATAAATTTTTATGACTATCGCTAATAATGCGTGAAAGCTCAGTAAAAATTGGCTTATCATGTAGATTTTTATAAATTTCATTATCTTGTTTAAGCAAAGCAATAGCAATATCTTTAATATCTTGATTCATCGATTTAATATTTGGATCATTTTTAGCAATTAAAAACTCACAAACTCTTTGTATCTCATTTTCAATCGCATCGCTAAATATACGCTTATTTGGTCTATACTCAGCCTCATAAGTTTTAATAATACAATCAAGCAATTTATCCAAATTTGATTTTGTACTGGCTGAAACTAGCACACACGGCACTCCTAAAAGCTCTTCTAAAGTATCAACATTAATATTAATACCCTCCTTTACAGCTTCATCACCCATATTTAGTGCCAAAATCATCTTTTTATTCTTTTCCATTATCTGTGTCGTAAGGATTAAATTACGCTCTAGATTAGTAGAATCAGCAACATTTATAATAAGGTCATAATCATTTTGCAATATAAAATTTTTAGTTACTTTCTCCTCTTGAGAGTAACCATAGATGGAGTAAGTGCCAGGCAAATCAATTATATTGATAATATAATTTTTATAATTTAATTTAGCTTCCGATTTTTCAACTGTTACACCAGCAAAATTACCAACTTTTAAATGCGAGCCACTTATAGCATTAATTAAAAGCGTTTTACCAACATTAGGCTGGCCAACTAGCGCTATTTTAATAGTCTTTTTCATTAAATTTTTTCTACCTCGATACTTTTAGCTTCATCACTTCTAAGCATTAAGCACATCCTATCACACTCTATTAAGATTGTTGAGCCACCTAAAGTACTATCAACTTTTTTGACCATTTTAGCCCTAGAAAGTCCTAGACTAAAAAATCGCTCAAGCAACTGCTCTGTTACGTTAAAATTTGAAATACGAGCAACTTCACCGTTTTCTAATAGATCTAGAGTCATATTTATAACCTTTAATAATGAAATGCATTATCAATTATAGTTAAATATACATTAAAGTTTTATTAAAAATAGT
>JAFVMP010000047.1 GCA_017506845.1 Campylobacter sp. | reverse complement strand
GCTTTAGTGATATTTAAATCATTTATAAGCGTAGAGTAGGGCTTAAGCGGTTCTATGCTAGGTATATTTAGCGTAATTGGATTGGTAATATTTAGCTCGTATCCTAAAGCTTTGGAGTTGATTTTTGGGGCTTTGCTAAAATCAAGCGTGATATTATCATCTAGATTTTTAATATCAAGTAGATTTGGAATAGCAATAGAGTTAAATTTAGTATCAAACCATGCTTGTTGTGTATTTGTATCAATAAAAGCACTAAAATTTGCATCAAAAATACTATTTTTTACATGGCTATTTTCTATGGTGAGTTTATCGTTTTTTAAAATTATTTTAGCATGATTGGTATTAAATTTTGCCCCAGAGATATCAATATCGCCATTAAATATAAACTCCCCATTGGCTTGTACGATTATATTGCTTAGGTCTATGATTAAGCGAAGCTTTGCGTTCATATTTCCACTATTTTGCGTGATTGGGATATTTATATTATAGGCTTTTAGTATATTATTTATATCATTATTATATAATGTTTTAGTATAAATATCTAGTATTAAATTTGGTTTATTAATTAACTCATTTATGCTTAAATTTACTATAGCGCTAGAACCTTGATATTTTGGATCTTTTATATCAAATTTAAGTCCAGAATTTTCAAATATCACATCTACGCTACTAGCAGTTGCTGCTGGGAGATTTGGGTGAAATTTTACTACTGGCGATACTGCTGTGGCTTTACCATAGAGCTTTGAGATTAGCGGATCATTGGAGTTTAAATCAAATTTACCGCGTAAAATCTCAACCCTATAATCTTTAGCTTTTATATACCCATAAATCCAGTTTTTAATCTCATTATTAAGCTCAGCAACATTAGCTAAAGCGTTCATAAACTGCTCAATAGTATCAGCGCTCACATCGCTAAGTTCATAGGTTAAAATATCATTTTCTATATTTAGTCCTAGATTTCCGCTAAGCTCATAGGAGTTAAATTTTCCACTAAATTTATGTCTATCATTATAGAAATTTAGTTCTAAATATCCATTAATTGTAGTATTAAAATCTTTTAATTTAATCTCATTTACAGCAACATTTAGATTGTGATTTTGTCTAGCAAAATTTGCATTTATATATAAATCTTTATTATTTAAATTAAATTTATTATCAGCATAGATAAAGTATGATTTATGCTCACCATTTGTAATATTTTTAAGTTCAATTGTCTCAAAAAGCATATCAATCCAGCTTAGATAATGTAAAAGTTCTAAGGATGGTTTAGTGTTATTTTTTTCATTAGTCAATGGTAAAATATCGATATTTTTTACTCTTAGTGTAATTTTGTTATCTAATTTTATATATAATTGCGAAATTTTAAATTGGCTAAAATTTAGACTTTCTATCTTTATACCAATTTTTAACCATATAAAAAGGGCAACAAAAATGGAAATAAATAGCATTAAAAACACAACTAAAAAGCGGTTTTTGTTTATCATTTGTGAAATTGTACTCATATTTTTCCTATCGATTTTTGCTTCACTATCTCAAACGATGAATACCAGCAAGGCGGTATATCTACCAAAGGGAAGTGTAGGCGAAATTATATCTTATTTAGCTAAGCTAAATTTTAAGGTTGATGAATTTGATAAATATATTTTAGTTTTGATGGGATTTCCACAATCTGGATGGATTGAAATTAGGCAGACTAGTCTTAGCAAATTTGATTTTTTGTACAAGCTTACAACTGCTAAAGCTGCAATGAGAGATATTACACTCATTCCTGGTGAAACTACAGCATATTTTTTCTATGAAATTTCTAAAAATTTAGGGCTAAATTATAACGAATTAATGAAAAGCTACTTAGAAAATGCACCTATAAAAGAGGGGTTTTTAATCCCTGAGACATATAAAGTTCCAGTTGGAATTGGGGAGGCGCATTTAGTTTATTATCTAATTAACACATCTAAAAAACAGCATGAGAGCTTAAGTAGAAAGATTTTTGGCGAGTGGGATGAGAGACGATGGTATGAGTTTATCACCGTAGCTTCTATAGTGCAAAAAGAAGCAGCAAATAAAAATGAGATGCCTCTTGTAGCGTCTGTGATATATAATAGATTAAAAATCGGTATGAAACTCCAAATGGACGGAACTTTAAATTATGACCTACACTCACACGAGAAAATTACACCTAAAAAAATTGCTCAAGATAAGAGTCGTTATAATACCTATAAATATGCTGGTTTGCCACCAAGTGCGGTATGTAATGTAAGCTTTGATGCGATTAAAGCTGCAATTTTTCCTAAAAAGACAAATTATCTATACTTTGTCCGTGATAAAAGCACAGGCGGTCATATATTTAGTGCTAATTACGAATCGCATTTAGAGGCCATTAATCGTTCAAATAAGGCTAAATAATGCCGCTGTCGAAGTTAAATAAGGAGCAATATAGAGCCGCCACAGCAGCAATGGGTTATAATTTAATAATTGCAAGCGCAGGCACAGGTAAAACTAGCACTATTGTAGCACGGATTGCTCACCTTTTAAATTCTGATATAAGCACGAAGCCGCCGCAAAGCTGACCTCTAACGTAGGGCGGGGGCTTGCTCCCGCCGCAGAGCAGAAAAAGGAACAGGCCAAGCCCCAAAAGCAGAATAATAAAGCTCTGGAGCGCAAGGTGCGC
>JAFVMP010000046.1 GCA_017506845.1 Campylobacter sp. | reverse complement strand
TGAAATAGCAAATTTCGTAGAACTTAGCCCCTTGGTTTATAAGGCCTTTAGCAGTACGCCTAGAACACCTTTTGTGCCGGTATCTATCAATGCTTTTAAGCTTGATGCGCATCCAATTGGTTCAAATCAGTGGATTAGCTCACCGCTAACTGTGGCTAAGATGACAATGGCGCTTGAGGCTGAAAACTGCGATAATATACTAGAAATTGGCTGTGGTAGTGGGTATCAAGCAGCGATTTTAGCCAAAGTCGCTAGGCGAGTTTTTAGCGTAGAAAGAATCGAAGCACTAGCAAATTCAGCTAAAGCATTAATGAAAAATTTAGGGATAAATAATGTCTTTATCCGCTTTGATGATGGAAATTTAGGCTGGAGAAGCTATGCGCCATATGATAGAATTATTCTTAGTTGCTTTTGCCAAAGTGTACCACCAAAGCTATTTGATCAGCTGCGAGATGGCGGAATTTTAGTAGCGCCAGTAGCAAAAGATGGCAAACAATATATCACTCAATATAAAAAATTTGGCAATCAAATCATTTGCAAAACCCTAGATGAATGCGTATTTGTCCCACTTCTTGATGGAACGCAAGCAAGATAGTAAATTTATTCTAAATTATAAAATAATTACTTGCTTAAATCGTTATTTAACGCTAGTGTGGATATGATTATTAAAGCTACACTAGCTTCATAATCTTAAAATTTATCTATTTAATGTAAATTTGTAATAATATATTATGTGATTAGATATTGCAAAATTTAACTATATGCAATTTATAAATTAGTTAAGACTTATATACTCTTATTTAATATTTTAGGCTATAATTTACGCTCACAAATTTAAACCAAAGGATATGATATGTTAGAGTTAAGAACCCTTCCATTTGACCCAAATACTAATGCAGTTGTAAGCAAAGAGGCCTGTGACTATCACCACGGCAAACATCATCAAACTTATGTAAATAACTATAATAATCTTACAAAAGATAGCGACCTAGCTAAAGCTAGTCTATTTGATGTACTTGTAAATTCGCAAGGCGGATTATTTAATAATGCTGCACAAGTGTATAATCATGATTTTTACTGGGATTGTATAGCTAAAAAAAGTGACAAAAGTAGCGAATTAGAATCAGCTTTAAATAGTGATTTTAATGATTTTAAAGCTGAATTTATCAGCTCTGCTACTACACTTTTTGGCTCAGGCTGGACATGGCTAGTTTATAACCCAGCTACAAGCAAACTTGAGATTAAAAATACTTCAAATGCTGCTACTCCAGTAACTGATGGTCTAGTGCCACTACTTGTAGTAGATGTATGGGAGCACGCATATTATATAGATAATCGCAATGCTCGTCCAGCTTATTTAGAAAAATTTTATGAAAATATCAACTGGGACTTTGTAAGCACAGCATATGAGTGGGCTAAAAAAGAGGGATTAAACTCAGTTAAATTCTATATCGATGAGCTTCATCCAGTAGCTAGTTGCTGCGGACATTGCGGTTGTAATTAATCATTTTAAATACTAAATTTGGCTACAATCATAGCCAAATTTAGCTAGAAAATAGATAAAAATTTATTTTTATCACAAAGATGGTAAAGCCATTATATGTTATTTGAGATTTAGCTCCAACTTTGCTGGGGCTAAAAATTTAAAATTATTTATCACTTTTGCAAGCAAGATCGCAATATATAACAAATTTAAATCTTTTTCTCCCATGCAAGTGCTGAAGCGATTATAGTCTCTAGATTATCTTTTTTAGGCTTCCAAGATGTAAGGTTTCTAAGCTTAGATGAATCTGCTATAAGCACAGCAGGATCGCCTAAGCGTCTTGGCGCGTCTATTACTTCAAAATCCACACCACTTATCTTTTTAGCAGTATCTATAACCTCAAGTACGCTAAATCCATGCCCATATCCGACATTAAAGATATCGCTATCATTGCTATTTAAATAATCTAAAACCGCCAAATGTGCACTAGCAAGGTCTTCAATATGAATATAATCTCTAATGCAAGTTCCATCTTTAGTATCATAATCACGCCCAAAAATACTCATATTTGCTCTTTTGCCAGTTATTGTTTGTGTTGCTACTTTAATTAAATGAGTTGCGTTTGGATAGTTTTGGCCGATTAAAGAGTCACTCGAAGCTCCTGCGACATTAAAATATCTTAAAATCCCATACTTAAATTTGCTATTTGCAGCGGCTGCGTCTTTTAAAATTTGCTCACTCATTAGCTTTGATGTGCCATATGGATTTATAGGATTTTGCGGGCTATTTTCACATACTACTCCATCTTTTGGCTCACCATAAGTTGCAGCTGTAGAGCTAAATATGAACTTCTCTACGCCAAATTCCACCGCAAGATTAATAAGATTTGCAGTATTTGCAGTATTGTTTAGATAGTATTTTAATGGATTTTTCATACTCTCAAACACCTCTATATACGCAGCAAAATGTATAATAGCATCAAATTTATGCGAAGCAAAAATCTCTTTAAGATACGCTGTATCAGCTAAATCGCATTTGATAAAATCAAATTTGCCTACACTCTCAAGCGCTACTAATGCATCTTGTGAACCACTATAAAAATTATCAATTACAGTTATCTTATCAGTTGCACGCTCTAATAAAGCCTTTAATACATGTGAGCCAATATATCCAGCCCCACCAGTTATCAAAATATTCATTTTTACTCCTTAAATTTGCAATATTATAGCCAATTTAACTCTTATCTTGGCTATAAATTTGACTTTTAGTTAATTTATTGGATTAGATTATACTAAAAGTCTTTTTGGTAAAGAGATCTTATATTAAATGTTATCTTTTTTACGGCTAAAATATATCATATCTTTATCCTTTTTAATTATCTTAAACTCAAATTTTTTATAAAGCGTTATAGCTCTTAAATTATCCATAAAAGCTTTAGCCAAAATCTCTTTAATGCAAAGTCTATTAAATGCATAATCTACAATCACACCCATAAGCAAATCGCCCATACCACGCACATCTGGACTAGCATATATCCCAAATTCGCATGAGTTTTTAGATATATTTATAAACGAAATTACTCCAATTGCTAAATCATCTTTATAGACTAAAAAATAGATCTTATCTTGAGAATTTTTAAGGCTATCTATAAAGCCTAAATGCTCATCCCATGTTATGCTTTTATTTATCATATATTTAGCGATTTTAGGATTATTTCGCCAATTATAAATCATCTTTATCTCTTTAGTATCTAAGCTAGTAAAATTAACTAGCCTTATACCATTAATCAAGCTTTCTAGCATCTATCTCCTCACTTTTATCAACCCAACCATATTCGCACCACTCTAGTTTTTCACTATCGATATTTTTAAATTTTCTATCACACTCCCACTTGCCCATACCTAGCATTCGCATCGTCTGACCATATTTGTAGCCCTCTTTTTGCTCTTTTGTTTTTGGCTCATATAGTATTAGCGCATTTAAGCTAACGATCAATATACATAAAAATATAATTTTTTTCATCTATTCACCTCTTTTAATTCGTAAAAATACTGGAAATCTTGGCTTATTGTTATTGGTTAGATTTTGAAATTTATATGTGATTATAGTGCCTATTTT
>JAFVMP010000045.1 GCA_017506845.1 Campylobacter sp. | reverse complement strand
TCTACATCTCTTATTTGAGATTCAGCTGATTTTACATTTACTTGGGTAACTGTAATATTATTTATAGTAGCTACTAATTGGTTTTGTACTGAACCTAGATCAGCTCTTAATTTATCTAGAGTTTTTCTAGCTGCTTCAGCTACATCTATCATAGCTTGGGCGCCACCGTATTTTATCACAAAAACTTGCCCACGAAACTTTTATATATAAGACAAGGCTGATAGTATGATTTCAGCGATTTTTATATGAGATTTCATTTCTTATCATTTTAATATAACTACAATAAACTTGTTGTTTTAATTAAATTATTTTTTTCTACAAAAGAAATAAAATCATTTATAATATTATTATTTCTTTCTATTATTTCGGTTTTGCCAAATTCGCTATAGTTTTTATGTATAGAGTTTAATTCATTATTTTGTGATTTTTTATAATGTTTTTCTTTGTCAGCAAAACTAAAATCACTTGCTCTAATGTTTATTTTTCGTTCTAAAAGGACTTTATTACCAATAAATTCTATTTCATTGCCACTAAAATTTTCTCTTTTTGCTCTTTCTTTTGCGTAAATATGTTCTATTTGAAATTGCTCAGTTAATTCCGGTGTTTTCTGGGTACTATCTTTTAAAAACCACCAAGTAAGCATAGAACGAGTTATTGAATTATTATTGCTAAATTTTTGATTTTGTATAAATGTTTTTAAATTTTCTTTTTCAAACAAAAACTTTGAAAAATCCATTTCCTTGTCGTTAATAATATCTATCATAGCACTATAAATAGGTATTCTTAGCTGAGAGACGCTAGGATATATAAAAGAATATGCAAAAATAAACGCTGTTATTTTCTCTAAAAATTTAGCAAATTTTATATTATCAAGTTTATTTTGCTCATCCCTATTTTTCATAAAATATACAGAAGTGATATTTGCCCACATTATATTTGGGGCATAGTTTAAAATAAAAAGCCATCTTAAAGTATTTTCATCAAAATAATTTTTATCTTGAATAGAAATTGCTTGCCAAAAACTACCCAAGTTTTGCAAGTCTTCAAAAGTCCTATCGCTTTTTAATAAAGCATAACTATCCTTTTCATAAAAATCTCTTAAACCCTCTGTTGTGCTATTTTTATTACCTTTTAAAGCTCTTTGATAATACATATAACGATTAAAAATTTCATCAGTAGAAGTATTATCTTTTTTAGAAAATACTTCTTTACATAAAATTTCCAAATTTTTCCATTTTTCTATAAATTCATCTTTTTGATTTTTTGCTACATAAAATTTATAAAATTGTGCTTTAAAAATATCTGCATCAGCTAGTGGCTTGCCTCTATCATTTAAAGTAGAAAAAATCCTAAGTGCTGTTTTTTCATTATCTGCTTCAATAGGCAACAAAATACAATTATTTAAAATTCTAGTTGGTAAATAGGCGAAATAATTAGGATATTCTTTTAAAAATTCATCTACTTCTTTTTCAAAATACCTAAAATTTATGGCATACTGGCTTTTAAAATTTTCAGCATTACCAGTTTTTAGAATTTCTAAAAATTCATTCTTATGTTCATCTAAGGCTACTTGGGAATCTATTTTTAATTTTTCTTTGTTTTCATTGCCAAATTCATCACTTTTCCAAATACATTGTGCCAAGTTTTGCTTTGTTCGCATAGAATTTTCATCTTTCATTTTTTCAAGTCTTTTATAAAAAACCCTAAGCAATAGCATTAAAGTAGTAAGTCTTTGTTGCCCATCTATTACTTCAAGCTTTTTATTATTCTCAAAAGTTACAATAGGGCCTAAAAAATATTCTTCATCAGAATCAAATTTCTCAGGTTTTTTATCTGGAAAAGCGAAATCAAAAATATCTTTCCAAAGAGTTTGACACTCATCTTCTCCCCAAGCATAAGGGCGTTGATAATCAGGTATTAAAAAATCAGATCTTTTATCTTCAAATAATTGTTTAATCTTTTTTTGGTCTATGTTTAATTTTGACATTTTTTACTCCACTAAAAGTTAAGTTTGAAATTTTTGAATTTTAGCTAAATTTTTTGATTTTCACGCTTTAATTATAATTAAAATTTGATAATTTATCTTCTTATTTTACATCTTTTTATCTCATTTATCTCAAAATATAATTTTATTAATCCGCCTTTATACCAAGTTTTGGTGGCTTTGATAAGGGCTTGGCCTAGTCTGTATGGTACGCTTTGCTTTTCAGCTAGGGCGGATCTGTAATCCTCGTAGTACTCTATTGGCGGAACTTTTAGCCATGGTTTAACCTTGATAATCTTTAGATATTCTCTTTGTCTGGCTCTATGTTTCCACGCAATACCAAGTAAAATAAAAGGTAGTTAGAGAAAAAGTAATAAGAAAATTTAATTATAAATTTTCTTATTACTAAAATATTAAAGATGATTATTAATCAAAATCCTCTTCATCACTACTTGAGCTTAGTAGTGTAACTTTAAGAGCTCCAATACTTGCTCCATCCATTTTAATAACTTCATATAGACAATTTTGATCTTCAATGGTATCACCTACAACTGGCAATCTTTCAAATAGATTAAAGACATATCCACCAATCGTAAGCTGCTCAGTCTCTTCATCAAAGCGAATTCCCATAATCTCCTCAACACCTTCAAGCTCAAATCTACCATTAAATTCATACATATCATCGGAGATTTTTTTATAACTTTGATCTTTATCATCGTGTTCATCATTGATATCGCCTACGATCTCTTCAATGATATCTTCCATAGTTACTAATCCAGCAGTTCCGCCATACTCATCAACAACTAGCGCAGCTGAGATTCTATCTTTATTCATCATTACAAGAATCTTTGAAATTGAACTATTTTCAGGTACAATAATAAGCTTTCTTACTATTTTATCAAGATTTTCTATCTTGCCATCTAGGTCATTTTGTAATATATCTCTAATGTGAATCATACCCAAAACACTATCTTTGCTACCATCTATATATGGAAATCTAGTATATTTGCTTTGGCTTACAATTCTCATATTCTCTTCAAAGCTTAATCTTTTATTTAAGCAGATTACATCTTTACGAGGCGTCATAATCTCTTTGGCTACTGTATCGCTAAAATCCACAGCATTTTTGATAATCTCGCTCTCCATACTATCTAAAACACCGCCTTTTAAACTCTCGCCAACGATGATTTTAATCTCCTCTTCAGAGTGAGCTAGTTCGCTCTCTCTAGCTGGCCTAATTCCAATAAGCTTTAAAAACATCGCTGCAACAAAGTCAAATGTGCGAATAACAGGGAAAAATATAATCCAAAAAAAGTACAACGGTCTAGCAATTAAAAGCGCTGCTTGTTCAGCCTTGGCGATGGCTACGGATTTTGGTACTAACTCGCCAAGGACAACATGCAAAAGAGTAATAAAACTAAAAGCTATAATAAATGAAATTGTATGCAAGGTAGTTTCATTATCAATACCAAATATCGTTTTAATTGGCTCTTCTATAATATCAGCTACTGCTGGCTCGCCAAGCCAACCAAGTGCTAGAGAGCTAAGCGTAATCCC
>JAFVMP010000006.1 GCA_017506845.1 Campylobacter sp. | reverse complement strand
GGGTCACGGCTTTGGACTTATGCGGATAGACCATACAGTTGAAAAGCTTCACGGTTACGTCCGTCGCGGAAGCGAAGACGGGGCGTTTACGACCGAGATACTTTTACCGCAAGCGGAAGTTTAATACATTTCGTCACCCGAAATCGACGTTTCGTCCCCGAAAATACAATTTCGGGGATATTTCATTTATAAATGAGTCGTAAACCAAAGAAAGGCGTGGTCAAAATGAAAAAAGAAAAAGTGAAAAAAGAAAAAAAGCCAAAGGAAAAGCCGAAGTATAGTGTTTTATCGAATACTGTGTGGATGTGCGGCAAAGCGTGGCACAAATGCAAAAGTGTTCTCGGAATACTGATCCAACAGAAAAAGATTTAGCAATCGAACAGATAGAGCTTGATAAAATAGATAAAGATATAATAACTCAAAAAGCTCGTAATATAAATACACCTGTAACTCACTATGGATGCATAAAAATGACAGCTTATTGCGAATTAACACCTGCGTTATTATTTAGCCAACTAGAATTAGAATTAATTAAAGAAGAAGCTCAAAAAAATAATCTATCACTCAAAGAGTATTTAAGTAAAAAAATAAATGAAGAGCTTTAAGCTCTTAATTTATTTTCTATTGCTATCATCAAATATTATCTTATAAGCTATAATATCATTGCTATCTGAAAACTCTTTAACAAAATCAACTTTATTAAAATAACCATCGCTAAGTTCGGATGAGCTTGGCTTTAGGACTAATCTATCAACTTCAGTTGATTTATACTTTTTTGGAATAGATAGTAAATCTCTGAATTGTTTTTTAGTCAAGGTTAGCTCTTTTTCACCTTTAAAATTTGATTTTACATTTTTAAACTGGATAAGTATTCTAAAAATAGATTTTGAATATTTGCTTTTAATACCACAAAATTCATGTAAATTAAAATATAAGTATTTACTAAAGCTAAATAAAAATTCTTTAGCTTTTTTATTTACTTCTAATGATAATATTTGTTTATTTCTATAAGCCTTTATCGAAGTAAAAAACATATCTACACCAAAAATTTCTTCTTCAATAGTTTTAATAGTATAAGTTTCACTAACATATTTAATTTTATTAGCAAATTTAACAACTGACTCATGAAAGCGTTTTTTGTCTTTTATGTTATTAGGCAAAAAACTCTCCAAAGCAGAAAAAGGAATTTCAATTTGTTTTTCAAATCTATCTTTTGCAAAAGATTTTTTTATAAAATAACAAATAGTAAAAAACATATTAAAGTCCGAAGCAGTAAAACTCTCTGGAAACGATAAAGTCATATTCATCTCATTTGCATATGATAAATCGCCTTTTTCAACTTCTATTTTCATTATAAATTCCTTAAAATGAAAACCTAAAGTTATATTTGGCATCTAATTCTCCTAAATTTTTTTAATAATTATCTTATCATTAAGAGAATTAAAAAAAAATTAAAAGCCGTTTTATCTTTTTTAGCTATAATTGCCAAATTTAAAAAAGTAATTCACAAGGTTTTATAGATGGTAGAAGATAGCAAGAACCCTTTTGATGATTTTAATGCCGTTTCTAGAAGTATGGGAGTACCACCAGAATATTTAGATTTTGATATTTTAGAGATTTATACCAGCTATAAAAATAACCCGCAAAGCGATATGGCTTTAGCTACTGATATGAGTATATTTGATGATGATGCATTTTTTGTCGATGAGAAGTTATTTATCATTCAATCTTATAAGGTTAAATTTTATGATATTAGAAAAGAGAGCAGGGCTCACCTACCTAAAATCAGCCTAGGAGCCAATCGAACTGGTACCAAGGTCGCTGTCACGATAAAAGAAGATACATTAGCAAAGTATACACCAACATTTGAAAAAGAACTAGTAAATGCAATATATAAAAAGATGCTAAAGGCTGGATTTTTAATCGGTATTAGAGATCATGGTTTTAGAAAAAAAATATCCAAATTAACCTCAATCTTAAGAATCAAAGAGATAATAGATAAATCTGAAACTATAGTAATTGCTACTGGAGTAGAACCAGAACCATCTACAGATGATAAGCTAATTAAATACTATAAAAATGATGGTAAAGAAGATACTGGTGATGAGAAGACTAAAGGCAGAAGAGATATAGATAGGGGATTTTTACATAGTGTTTTAGAAGGTGATTTAATAATGGAATACCTAAAACCAATACGCGGTAAACACGGTAAAAATCTAAGAGGCCAAGTAATTCCAGTTGATGATCCAAAAACTACCCAAGAGGTTCAAATAACCGTTGGGCCAAATATTAAAGTAGATGAGATTGTAGATTGTATCAAATATATCGCTTTAAAAAGCGGTTATGTAAGTGAAGAGAATAATAAATTTGATATTAAAGAAGAATTAGATGTAAATTCGATAAATTTAAAATCAACCGGTTCGATTACTACTGATTTAGCATCTGATGTAAAGATAAATGTCAAGGAGAGCAATTACTTAAAAGATGCTATTGGCGCTGGAATGAAAGTTGAGACTACCGAAGTAAGAGCTAGCGGAAATGTAGGTCCTGATGCAGTTATAAAGGCTAAAACTGTAGTAATTGAGGGCAATACTCACGCTCAATCAAAGATATATGCGCAAAATGCAAATATCTCGCTACATATGGGATTTTTAGAGTGTGACGAGGCTCACATAGATAGATTAGAAGGTGGCAAAGTGCGAGCCAAGGTAGTTCATCTAAATCGTGTTTTAGGCGGAGATATAGAAGCTGATGAGATATATATACAGACTTTGCACTCAAACTCAACGCTAAAAGCTTCAGCATTGATTAGCCTTGAAGAGTTAAAAGGTGATAATAATAGATTTATTGTTGATGTTAAGAATGTACTAAATGCAAATGGGGATATAACCGCTCATAGCGCAAGAATGAAAGTTTTAGAAGATGAATTAAAAGCACTTCCAAAAGAGCTTGAATTTAAAAGAAATATAATCGATAGTAATAAAAATTCTATCAATATGATAAAAGAGCGCCTTATGCAAATGAGAGAAGAAGGCACTACTCCGCCAGCTGCATTTTTGAAAAAATTAAAAGATTTTCAAGGATTGGTAGCTGAGTATAATCAAATTTTAAAAAGCATAAATTCTAAGCAATCAGAATTAGCAACACTAAAAGATGAATTAGTAAGTATGGAGAGTATAATCTTTAATGCTAAAATTATAAATAGAGATCGTTGGACTGAGTTAAATGAGATTAAATTTAAACTTATTGAACCGCCAATTGATATAAACTACAGTACTAAAGAGAATGAGATTATTAGAGTAATGACACTCAAAGCTGGCGTGAATGGATATGAGATAAAAAGGTCAAATGAGATATGATAAAGGCAATCGAAGGTTTAATTACAAAAAAAGAACCAACTCAACTTTGGATAAAGTGCGCTGGTATTACATATGGAGTAAATATATCTTTATTTACTAGTGCAGCTTTGCAAAAGGGAGAAAATATAGAGTTATATATTACGCAGATTATTAGAGAAGATGCAAATTTATTATATGGATTTTTAAAAGAGAGCGAACAAAGAATATTTTAACTGCTTTTAAAAGTTTATGGTATTGGTGCTTCTACTGCTATGGCGGTTTGTTCATCTCTTAATCCTGATGAATTTAGTGCTGCTGTTATAAATGGGGACGATGCTGTACTAAAGCGAGTTCCAGGGATCGGACCAAAAACTGCAAGAACACTAATAGCTCAGCTAAGCGATGCTAAACTAGGTGAGATAAGTAGCGCTAGCAGTAGTAGTAGCGAGGCCTTTATGGCGCTAGAGAGTTTAGGATTTAAGCGTGATAAAATAAGTGCTGCACTAGCTAAATGTACTAGCAATGATACGGCCTCTTTAATTAAAGAGGCGCTTAAAATATTAGCTTAAAGGATAGCGATGAATTATGGTATAGTTTTTGGTGGGGCAAGCTGGGAGCATGAGATTAGCATAGTCTCGGCCATAGCAATAAAAAAGGCCTTAAAGGCAGATTTACAATTTATATTTGTTGATGCTAATAGAGAGTTTTATCTGATTGAACCTAGCGATATGAGAGCAAATTTTTTTAGCTCTCAAAAATATAAAAAATGTAAAAAACTCTATCTAAGGCATGGTGGATTTGTAACTCATGGAATATTTGGAGTTAAAGAAATTGGCGTAGATTGTTATATAAATTTAATTCATGGTTGTGATGGCGAAGATGGTAAAATAGCTGGAATGTTTGAGTTTTATTCACTTAAATTTATTGGCCCACGACTTGAGGCAAGTGTAATGAGCTACTCAAAGGTTTTGACTAAATTATTAGCACTAAAATGCGGAGTTAAAACGCTAGAATATGAGGTGATTAATAGGGATCAAAAGCCAAATTTACCATTACCATACATTCTAAAACCTTCTCATCTTGGCAGTAGTATTGGTGTAAGTGTTGTAAGCAATGAAAAAGAGCTTGATTATGCATTAGATGTTGGATTTGAATTTGATAGTGAGATTTTAGTTGAGCCGTTTATAGATGGAGTTAGGGAGTTTAATTTAGCCGGATTTAGAGTAGGGCAAAATCTCGAGCTATCTATTATCGAAGAGCCTAAAAAAGGCAAAATGCTAGATTTTGAGCAAAAATATATGAGCTTTGCAAGCTCAAGCTCAAATGAAGCTGATATTAGTAAAGAGCTAAAAGATAAGATTAAAGAAGCCTTTAGCAAGATTTATGTTGGCGG
>JAFVMP010000044.1 GCA_017506845.1 Campylobacter sp. | reverse complement strand
TGAGTTTGATTCTAAGCAATTTATAGATATGTTTAATCTATTTAAGAGCAAAAATTATTTTGATTTTAAATTTGAATAGCAGATAATATTTAGCTAAATCCAGCCAAATTTGGCTGGATTTAATTATGAGTATAAAACTGATTTAAATCTACTTGCGATCATTTGAGCGCGCATTAAAATCATATCAGCAATTTGTGGTTCATAAATGCTATTTAGACTCTCTTTGAATAAATTTAACCAATTATCAAATAGCTCAGGTGGAAATGGATCAAGATTCATATGAGCTTGCATAGGATTGCCTCTAAATGTACTCTCACCAATTAACACGCCTTTCCAAAACTCACCAATTTTAGCCTTATGTGCATCCCACTCCTCTTCGGTTGTGCCGATTTTGTGGTTAAATATATCGCCTAGACCAGTCTCATCTTCTCTAATTGCTTCATAAAAGCTCTCCATAAGCTCTGCAATATTCTCACTTGTAATTTCGTTATATTTCATTTTTATCCTTATTAAATTTGATTTATTAATGACATCCAGATTTATTCATATCTGGCTGAATAGCTGAGTTATCAGCACCACCATTTGCATTTATATCTTCTATAATTTTCCATAATTTTGTTGCGGCTTCATCATATCTTTTTGCGCTAATTGAATTTGGTTCATAAAAGCTTACAGGTTTGCCACTATCTCCACCAATTCTTACAGATGGTTCTATAGGAATTTGAGCTAGTATAGTTGTATCATATTCGCTTGCTAAGGCATCAGCTCCACCTTTGCCAAATATATCATACTCCTTGCCATTATCAGGGCAGATAAATCCGCTCATATTTTCTATCACTCCAGCTACTGGGATATGAAGTTTTTCAAACATATCAAGACTTCTAGCTGAGTCATCTAAAGCCACAGTTTGAGGAGTAGTAACGCAAATTCCAGCCGTTACTGGTACGCTTTGAGCTAGAGTTATTTGCGCATCGCCTGTTCCTGGAGGCATATCAAGCAGCAAGATATCAAGCTCACTCCATAATACTTCATTTAGTAGTTGAGTGATTGCCTTCATAATCATTGCGCCTCTCCACATAAGGCCTTGACCATCTTCTATTAATAGCCCCATACTCATCATCTCAATACCATGAGTTTGAAGTGGTTTTAATTTTTGTCCTTCTACTTCAGGTTGGCGACCCTGTACGCCTAACATTCTAGGTATATTTGGACCATATATATCAGCGTCTAATAGACCGACTTTTTTGCCCTGTTTAGCAAGTGAGATAGCTAGATTTAAAGTAGTTGTAGATTTGCCTACTCCACCTTTTCCACTGCTTACCATTACAAAATTTTTAATTTGAGGAGCGATATTTTTCCCGCTTTGTGAATTTGATTGCTGGGTTTGAGGCTTTGGTGCGATAATCTCTATCTCTTTGCCTAAATTTAGCTTTTCTATCTCATTTTTGATAGTTTGAGCAACTTCAGGTTTGGCTGATGTAATCTCTACAACTATTTTAGGATCAGTTGATTTGACAAAACCAAAATCTACAATACTTTTTTTAAAGCCAGGATAGATTATGCTTTGAAGTGAATTTAAAATTTCTTCATTACTCATTTTTGCTCCTTTGGATAATCTTTGCATTCATTTTTTGCTATCTCTTGAGAGATTTTATAAGCACAAAATTTAGGCCCACACATAGAACAAAACTCAGCCTCTTTAAATACATCTTGAGGAAGGCTCTCATCGTGTAATTCTCTTGCTTTATCTGGATCTAAGGCTAATTCAAACTGTTTGTTCCACTCAAATTTATATCTTGCGTCGCTCATAGCGTGATCTCTATCTATGGCGCCTGGGCGATTTAATGCGATATCGGCTGAGTGAGCTGCAATTTTGTGAGCTATTATGCCATCTCTTACATCTTTTGCGTTTGGTAATCCTAGATGCTCTTTAGGCGTAACATAGCATAACATACTAGCACCATGATATGCAGCCATAGTTCCACCAATAGCACTTGTGATATGATCATATCCAGCACCAATATCAGTAGGCAATGGCCCAAGGATATAAAATGGAGCATCATCACAGAGTCTTTGCTGTTCTTTCATATTAAATTCAATCTGATTAAATGGCACATGCCCAGGGCCTTCTACCATTACTTGAACATTTTTTGCCCAGGCTCTTCTAGTTAGATTTCCAAGCTCTTTTAGCTCAGCCATTTGAGCCTCATCACTAGCATCAGCAAGGCAACCAGGACGCAAACTATCACCAAGAGATAGAGCAACATCGTATTTAGCACATATATCGCATATATCATCAAATGCAGTGTAAAATGGATTTTCTTTATGATGTTTCATCATCCAGCTAGCCATCAAGCTTCCACCACGGCTGACAATTCCCATTTTACGCTTAGCTACTAATGGCATAAACTCAAGCAAAAATCCAGCATGAATTGTAAAGTAGCTTACGCCTTGTTTTGCTTGTTTTTCTATGCAATCAAGCATAATTTGTGGAGTTAGATTGTCTAAATCTTTGATATCGTGGATTATTTGATAGATTGGTACAGTACCAATTGGCACAGTTGAATTTGCTATAATTGCTCTTCTAATAGCATCTAAATCGCCGCCAGTGCTTAGATCCATTACAGTATCGGCTCCATATTTTAAACAGACATTTAGCTTTTCTATCTCTTCATTTATATTGCTAATTATCGCACTTGAGCCTATATTTGCATTTATTTTACAAGTTACTGCTCTACCTATTGCCATTGGGATTAGATTGTGGTGATTGATATTAGCTGGGATTATAAGCTTGCCACTTGCGACTAGCTCTCTAACCTTGGTAGCTTCTAGCTTTTCTATGTTTGCTACATACTCCATTTCTTCAGTTATTATGCCATTTTTAGCATAATACATCTGAGTTGGAGTAGGATCATTTTGGCGTTTTTGACACCACGCTTGTCTCATTTGCTGTCCTTTTTTAAGTTTTAAAGCTCAAATTCTACAACAGATAATTAAATACAAAATAACTCTTAAATGCATTTATCGATTTAAATTTGGTGTAGATATGGATTTTATTTTAATATTTTAATATTGTTGGTTTTTATGTTACAAATCAAGCTTTTATCAATATAACTGGGAAGAAGCTACACAGTAAAAAGCTTAAATTTAATATATCTTAAATATCTGTTTTAAGTCTTATTTGTAAGTAAATTTGGATTGTAATACTTTTAAAATATCTAAATTTAGGCTATTAAATGGCTAAATTGTGATTAAAATTTGTTTTACTTTCAGTCAAATAAAATTAAAAAAAGTGTATAATTTTGTAACATAATTTTAAATTTAGGACATATTTTGATTGATATCTCTTTAGTAATGCTAGGTGCTGGAAGTTCTACAAGATTTGGCCTAGCGACCAAAAAGCAGTGGTTACGCACTGGCGATGATCCATTATGGCTAAAAGCTACGAAAAATATAAGCTCAAATTATAATTTCAAAGAGATTATTGTAGTTAGCAATGAGTGTGAATATATGTCAAGATTTGCTTCAAATATTAAATTTATTCAAGGTGGCTCAACTCGCCAAGATAGCCTTAAAAATGCATTAAATCACATTAGCAGCGACTATGTGATGGTAAGCGATATAGCTAGAATAGATATACCAGATGTATTGATTAAAAGATTGATAAAAGATGCAAATTTAGCCGATTGTATCGTCCCAGCATTAAAAGTAAGCGATACAGTAGCTTATGGTAGCGAGTATATAAATAGAGATGAGTTAAAGCGAATTCAAACCCCGCAACTATCTAAAACAAATATATTAAAACAAGCATTAAATAGCGATATTATCTATACAGATGATAGCTCAGCTATTGCTGCTATTGGTGGTAAGGTATGGTATGTAGAGGGCGATGAGAGAGCTAGAAAGCTTACTTATAAAGATGATTTAAAGCTTTTAAATATCGAGCCTCCATCATCTGATATATTTTGTGGAAATGGTTTTGATGTGCATGCATTTTGCGAGGGTGATTATTTAAATTTAGCTGGAGTTAAAGTGCCATTTAATAAGGCTTTTAAGGCTCATAGTGATGGCGATGTAGCTATTCATGCACTTTGTGATGCGATTTTAGGAGCGGCTGGCGCACCTGATATTGGCCAACTTTTCCCAGATACTGATATGAAATTTAAAGGTATTGATTCTAAAATCTTGCTTGAGCGTAGCGTAGAGTTTGTAAGATCTATTGGCTTTGAGATTATCAATGTTGATATAACCATAATCTGCGAAAAACCAAAGATATCGCCATATAAAGATGAAATGGCAAAAACCATAGCAGATGTAATGAGGATAAATAGATTTAGAGTAAATATAAAAGCTACTACAAGTGAGAAGCTAGGATTTACCGGGCGTGGCGAGGGAGTTGCTGTAATGGCTAGTGCAAATTTAAAATATTTTGATTGGACTAGGGTATGAGAGTTTTAATAGTAGAAAATGAGATTTACCTAGCTCAAAGTATCGCTAGTAAGTTAGTTGAATTTGGATATAGTTGCGAGATTGCTACTCATATATTTGAGGCTTTAAGAGATGATAGATATGATGTTGTGCTGTTATCTACAAGCTTTAATTCAAATGAGTTTTATAAGGTTATAGAAAATCATAAAAACTCAATTATTATCTTGCTTATTAGTTATATTAGCTCTGATACTGTATCAAATCCGATGAAAGCTGGAGTAAGTGATTATATCCAAAAGCCTTTTATGATAGAAGAGTTAGTTAGAAAGATTAAATTTTTTGAATCATTTAAACGCTATGAGATGTTAAATGAAACCTATAGTATTATGCTAGAATCGGCTATGATAATTAATAAACCAGCTAGTTTAGACCATAAAAAGATTAAATTACCACTTATTATTCACTCTAGCAAAATTCAAATTAGCGATGGTTTTGTTTTTAGCTATGCTAAAGAGAGCGGATTAAACTGCAAGATTGTAGATGCTAAGCTTGGCTTTGATATTAAGGCTTTATTGCCAAATAGCTTTATATATATTAGAAATATTGATGAGCTTAGCTTAGATGCAAGGGCTAATATGCTTGATTCTTTGCGAGGTACGCCAACTATAGTTCATAGCGCAAGTGATCATATAGGATTTAATTTTATGATGTTAGGTGAGCCGCGTGCTGCTATGATGAGTGATATATTATCAATTGATGAGTATGTTAAGCAGATGATTTTATTATATCAAGATATCTTGCCAGATACTGAGATATCAAAAAAGCTTGGAATATCGCGTAAATCTATATGGGAAAGAAGAAAAAGGCATGATATCTACAGACAGAAGTAATATTATAAATATCAATCAAGATACATATGGCACCTTAGGTCTTATCAAAAATCAAATTTTAGGTAAATTTAAAAGGCTTATGGACGCTAATGAGGCTAAAACGGTTTATCAAACTGGATATTTTAGAGGTGAGCCGATGCCGTATGCCTATACCTTTGCACCATTTGGCAGAAGAAATCAAGCCATAATAAGATCAGTTACTCAAGGACAAAAGCTTGAATTTGCACTAAATGGAAATATAGTTGGTCATATGGTTGTCTCATCTGTTTATAAGCTTGAAAATCCTCATAATAGTATTTTTGCTGCTAGAGAGGTTGAATTAGATGAGGATAATAAAACAGGCAAATATGCTGTAAGTGGAGAATTTGAGATTTATGATAATACACTAGCCAAGATTAAAAAAAGCGTCTTAAACACAATAAAAGAGAAAAATTATCAAAAAGTAACTGCCTTAATGCTAACAGCCGATCCGTTTCATAGATTGCATGAAAGACTTGTGAGAATGACAATAGATAAGGCTGATATCACTATTATCTTTTTAATCCGCACTTTAGATAGTAAAAGAAATATTGATTTTAAATTAAGACAAAAAACGCTAGAGTATTTTGTAAGTAACTTCTTGCCTAGTGAGCGAGTTATGATTGTGCCTTTTGAAAATACCTATCTATTTAGCAATCATATAAATCCAGTTTTAGAGTGTTTAACAGCTTATAATTTTGGTGCAACAAAGCTAGTTGTAGGACAAAATCATGGCGGTATTGGTATGTTTTATGACCATAATCAGCCAAGCACAATTTTAGAT
>JAFVMP010000043.1 GCA_017506845.1 Campylobacter sp. | reverse complement strand
CGGCTGATTTTAGATTTAAAAAGCGTGTATGGCACCTACAAAAAACTCCAGCAATCTGTCAAGGATGTGAAAGAGGCTGTGCAATTTGGGTTGATAGCAACAAAGCTAAATACCAAGATAGTATAATCTATAGATTTCGCCCTAGAGAAAATAGCGTAAATGGTTATTTTATTTGCGATTATGGACGCTATAGCTACAAAAATGAGCAGATAATTAAGCGTGATGATAGTGCTAAAATCTCAGCCCTAGCCTTAGATCTTAGAAGTAATGCTAGCAAGTATGATATCTTAGTCTCAAGCTCATTGAGTATAGAAGAGATGAGTGCATTAAAAACTTTAGCAAGTAAATTTAATATGGGATTATATGGATTTAGCGATTTTAAAGATGAAAGCTTTCAAGATGAGATCGGCTTAAAACTTAGAGTTCCAAATAAAACTGCTAATCGTATGGGGCTTATAAAGCTAGGATTAGATAAAAATTTAGATAAAAAATCTAGCAATTTGATAATATTTCACCTTGGCAAAGACTTTGAGTTTGCTTCTAAATTTGAGTTTGATAATGTAATTAAGATCGGCTCAAATCAAGATGCTGATATAGTCTGTGCTAGTAGCTATCATAGAGATGGACATACGCTAAATATAGATGAGAAATTAAGATTTAGTAAGGGTGCATTTGAGCCAATTAGTCCTAAAATTTGTGATATTGTAAGTGAGCTAATGGGTCAAAGAGTGGAATTTGATATAAATATATTAAAGGCGTTTGCATGAGTGAAATTTGGCTAATTATCTTTAGAATTGCATTTATTCTTATATTTATTTTGGCTTTGATACCAGTTTTGGTACTTTTAGAGCGTAAAATCTCTGCTTTTATACAAGATCGTCCAGGTCCAAATAGAGCAGATATCGCTGGTATTAGGCTTGGCGGTCTTGTTCAGGCTTTAGCCGATGCTTTAAAACTAGCTATAAAAGAGGACTTTACTCCAGGAGCTATTCGCTCTAAAGCTCTTTTTACCATTGCTCCGATGGTGTTATTTTTAATGAGTACGCTAACTATAGCTGTAATTCCATTTAGTGAGTATTTTACAATTGATGGCGTAAAGCACCTTATGCAAGCAATCCCATTTGATGGTGGTTTGCTATGGTATTTAGGATTTGCTAGTCTTAGTATTTATGGTATTATGCTTGCTGGTTGGAGTTCGAATAATAAATATTCACTTCTTGGCTCACTGCGTGCTGCAAGTGGCGCAATAAGCTATGAGATTCCTTTAGGGCTTGCAGTTGTTAGTATGATTCTTACATATAATTCAATTAGCTTAAATGACTTTGTAATTGCTCAGCAAGGATCATTTTTAGGCCTTCCAGCATGGGGTATATTTGTTCAGCCATTAGCAGCAATTATATTTATAGCTTGTGCATTTGCTGAGACAAATAGGGCTCCATTTGACCTAGCTGAAGGTGAAAGTGAGATAGTAGCTGGATATCATCTAGAGTATAGCGCAATGAGTTTTGCTATGTTTTTTATGGCTGAGTATATAGCTATGACAGCTATGAGCGCCTTAGTAGTTACGATATTTTTTGGAGGATATTCGCTTCCATATTTATCACAAGCTGATTTAGCAGCACATTATAAGATAGTTTTACTTAGTATAGCTAGTATTACTACGCTTATTGGTTTGTTATTTATATGGTGGGTTAGTAAAAATAATGTTACTAGATATAAAATAGCTAAAGATCATAGAAAAAGAGAAAATAAATTATATTACGCTTTGACAATTATGATTGTAGTGGCTATAGATATTGTTTGTCTATATTTTTATAACGGCTCTTTGGGTGAATTTGGTGCTGAAGTTGTAGCAACTGCGGTTAATTTAGTAGTATTTGCACTTAAGACATTTGTTATGCTACTCATATTTATCTGGGTTAGATGGACTCTACCTAGATTTAGATATGACCAAATTCAACGCCTAGGCTGGGAGAAGCTTATGCCCCTAGCAATTTTTAATATTATAATTACAGCATTGGTGGTGGTTTATGGCAGTTAAGGTAAAAAAAATCGAACGAAAAAAGATGCCGTTTTTAGAGCGAATTTATATATTTTATATAATCGCTGGAATGGCTAGAACATTTAGACACTTTATTAGAAATTTGCTCAATACAAAAAATATTGAATTCCTAGAGTATCCTGAGCAAAAACCAGAAGATATTACGCCTAGATATCGTGGACTTCACCGTTTAACAAAATATGAAAGTGGCGAACTAAAATGCGTAGCATGTGATATGTGTGCTACTGCTTGTCCAGCTAAGTGTATATATATCGAAGCTTGCGAGGTAGAAGGAAGTAAAGAAAAAGCACCTAAAGTATTTAATATAGATCTTTTAGAGTGTGTATTTTGTGGGCTTTGTGTGGAGGCTTGTCCTAAAGATGCTATTAGAATGGATAGTGGGATATTTACTAAAGTTGAGGGTAAAAGAGAGGATTTTATCAGCGATATAAATGAGCTAAGCAGTAGAAAAAGGGGAGATTTTTGATGGAAAATTTTTTATTTATTAACTTCTCGTTTTTAGCGATTTTAGGAGCTTTGGGGCTTATAAGTTTTAAGGCTCCAATTCATGGAGCATTATCTATGATCGTCTCGCTTGTAGCTATTGCTGGGCTATATCTTTTATTATATGCTCAAACTCTATTTTTAATACAAATAGTAGTGTATGCTGGGGCAATTATGGTTTTATCGGTTTTTGTTATGATGTTTTTTAATATTAAGGCTGATAGTTTGTGGGCTAAATTTAGTTTTGCTCAAATGCTTCAAGCTGCTTTACCGTTGGTAGTTTTTGGCTTTTTAGCTTATGAGCTTGCTATGATGCCTGGTGATTTTATTGTGGTACCTGAAGGATTTGGACAGATTGCTCCACTTGGAAAATATCTATTTTTTAATTGGGGATTTAGTTTTGAGATGATATCGCTACTTTTAACTGCTGCTTTGGTTGGAGTTGTAGCGATTTTAAAAGGCAAAAATAATGGTTGAGAACTATATATTTGTAGCTATTTTGCTCTTTGTGATCGGGATTTTTGGTGTTATTTTGCGTAAAAATATCTTTACTATTTTTATGTCTATTGAGCTGATGTTAAATGCAGTTGCTCTGCTTTTTGCGATATTTGCTAGGGTGAATTTGAATTTAGATGGTCAAGTTATTGTTATGCTAGTAATTGCTATAGCTGCAGCTGAGGCTAGTTTTGGACTAGCACTTATTACACTACTGCATAAGACAAAACAGAGCCTAAATATAGATAGCTTTAAAGAGTTAAAGGATAGTAATGCTAGTTAATATAGTAATTTTAGCACCAATTATTGGTAGTTTGCTTCTTGGGATTTTGTATCTTGCTAGAAAAGGGCTTGGACTCTCTCAAGGATTTTTTGCATTTTTAGGTATGATTGGGCCAGTAGTTAGCTTTATAGCTATGGCAGTATTATTTACTCAAAGCTATGGAAGTAGTATAAATTTAGAGCTATTTAGTTGGCTTGATATTGCTGGATTTAGTATAGATGTTGGGTTTTATCTTGATAGTCTTAGTCTTGTGATGGCGTTATTTGTAGCATTTTTAGGAATGCTTATACATCTATATTCTATAGGATATATGGATGGAGATGAGGGCTTTGGAAAATTCTTTTGCTATATGAATTTATTTTTGGCTTCTATGCTTATTTTGGTTTTAGCAAATAATCCAATTTTGATGTTTGTTGGCTGGGAAGGCGTTGGGGTTTGTTCATATTTACTCATTGCTTTTTACTTTAGTGATAAAGATAAT
>JAFVMP010000005.1 GCA_017506845.1 Campylobacter sp. | reverse complement strand
CTAATGCTTGACGCTTTTGAGCTATCTCAAATTTAGAGTAACCTTGAGCTTCTTTATACTCTTGATATATATTAATCATCTCTAAATCTAGCTTTTTATCATCATATACTAGCTTTTCGCTAAATACAAATAAACCATCATGTTCTAAACTAGCAAAAATTCTCTTTACAAAATCATCTCTTTTAATAGGTCTAATAAACTGCAATGTATAATTTAAAAGCACTGCATCGGCCCTGCCATAATCATATTCTAAAATATCAGCTTGTATAAGGTTAAGCTTTGCACCATATCCATTAGCTCTATTTGTAGCTCTTTGCAGCATAGCAAGACTACTATCTAAACCTACAAGTTCAAGATCAGGACGCAATCTATAAAGTTCTAAAAGCGTAGTAGCAGTAGAACATCCAAGATCGACAACCTTAGCACCCTGCTCTAATCTTTTAGATAAAAATAAAACAATCAGCTCTTGAGTCTGTTTATAAAATGGCACCGATCTAGATACCATATCATCAAATACGCTAGCTACACTTTCATCAAATTCAAACTGCTTGCTTATTACATTTTTAAAGACCTCATCTCTCACTTATAAACCCCTTCTAAATTTCTTGAGTGCAAGCTTATCTCATCTATACTTAAATCACAGCTTTTAGCAACATTTTTAGCTATTATTATATCTTTTGCGATCTGATTTTTAAGTTCATCAAGGCTATCAAATTTCTTATTATCTCTAATCCACTCTACAAAGCAAACCCTCACACTACTAGGCGTTATATCTATATCATTATCTAAGATATGATTTTCAATAGCAAACTTGCCATCAGTACTAAGTCTATATCCAACAAATGTTATAGAGCTATAGGTGTTTTCATCTATCTTTGTCCTTGTAGCATAAACTCCATCACAAGGTGCTAAATATGGAGTTATATCTAAATTTAAAGTAGCATATAGATGCTCTTTGCCAATTCCTTGACCAGCTATCACCTTGCCAACTACACTATACTCACGACCCAATAGGCGATTAGCCCTATATATATCACCATCGCGTAAAAATCTTCTAATAGCTGAACTATGCACTCCAAGCCCATCAAAGCAAAACTCATCTACTACAACTACCTCACCGTTAAAAATATGACCCAAATCATGCTTATCCCAGGCTCTATCTTTGCCAAATTTAAAATCATAACCAACTACAATCTTATTTAAATTGACAAAATCCCTTTTAAGCATATCTATAAACTCATCACCTCTAAGATCTAAAATATCCTTAAGTTCATAATAAAAACAAGGCACACCGCTATACTCTTGGCGTCTATCTCCTGGAGTTAAACAGGCTCTTCCATTGCGTATTACAACCAAGGCACCACCATCGCCAAGTTTTTTAATTAACTCTTTATGCCCTTTGTGAATACCATCAAAACTTCCAATAGCTACAGATTTTACACTACTTTTTGAAATAGTAGAATAGTTCAATATTGCCTTCCTTGCCTTTTATTTTTGATTCACTTTTTTTAATTAACTTCCAACCTAAAGCATTACACTTAGTCTCAAAATTTATCATCGCTTTATTTATAGCTTTTTCATCTTTTACTACACCATTTTTGGTGCGTTTAGCATTTATTCCCACTTCAAACTGTGGTTTAAATAATAGTATAATATCATCAAGTGCAAGCCTATCAATATGCATAATAATATTTAACAACGAAATAAAGCTCACATCAGCAGTAATAAGATCAAATTTAAACTCACTTACAAAATCTCTAATATCTCTATTTTCTTGAATTATTACTCTGCTATCATCTCTTAAATTTGCACTAAGTTGCATAGTTCCTACATCAAGAGCTGTAACTTGCTTAATGCCATTTTCTAATAAAATTTGTACAAAGCCTCCTGTGCTTGAGCCAATATCTAAAGCAATTTTATCTTTTAAATTTAGCTTAATCTCATCTAAAAATCCAGCCAATTTAAGTGCAGCTCTACTAACATAAATTTGAGATTTTACCTCTATGATTTGATCTTTATCAATCTCTTGGCTAGCTTTTTTGATAATTTTTGAATCAGCCAATACTACGCCATTTTCTATAAGTCCAGCTGCTTGATTTCTACTAATATTTAAAGCCTTTGATACAGCTAAATCAGCTCTCATTTTTTAATCTTTCATACTCTATCTCATCTATTATTTTAATACCTAAAGATAGAGCCTTTTGATATTTACTTCCGCTTGACTCTCCACTTAATACAAAATCACTTTTAGATGATACCGACCCGCTAACCTTTGCTCCAAAGCTCTCTAATTCAGCCTTAATCTCATCTCTAGGGCGAGATAGAGTGCCAGTTATTACTACTGTTTTACCGCTAAATATATTTTGAGTAGTGTTTATTTCATCTATAATTGGAGTTATATACTCTAATAACTCTACTACTTTGATACGATTAACACGCATAAACTCCAAATAGCTAAGCGCCATCGCTTCGCCAAAACCATCTAAATTTAAAAGCTCATCCATACTAAGGTCTAGCCATTTGTTAGGATAAATTGTAGCTATCTTTTTAGCTGCTACTTCACCGATATGCTCAATCCCAAGCGAAGTGATAAATCTATGAAGTGGCGGTTTTTGACTTGCTTTTATAGCATTTAGAGTATTTTCAATTTTTTTACTCTTAAACCCCTCTAATCCATCAAAACTAGAACTATCTAATCTATATATATCAATTATACTTGAGATTTTACCATTTTTATAAAGCAGCTCTATAATTGCATCGCCAAGACCATCTATATTCATACACTTCTTAGAAGCAAAATATATGATAGAGCTTACAACTCTAGCCTTGCAACTTAAATTTTGACACTTAATAAACGCCCCTTCATCTAAAAGCTCACTTCCACACTCAGGGCATTTGCATGGACGGCTTATCGCTACTTCTTGGCCATCTCTTCTAGCCTTATATACATCAGTAATCTTAGGTATTACATCGCCACTTCTAATCACGCAAACCATATCGCCTTTCATAAGACCTAGACGCTCAATCTCATCGAAGTTATGTAATGTAACATTTCTAACAAAAGCCCCATCAATCTCAACACCATCAAGAACTCCAACAGGCGTGACTACACCTGTTCTGCCAACTTGCAAGGCTACATCTATAAGCTTAGCTGATTTTTGAATAGCTGGAAATTTATAAGCTACCATAAATTTGGGAAATTTTACTGTAAATCCTAATTCATCGCATTTTGCCAAGCTATTAACACGAACTACCATGCCATCCATCATTATAGGCTTTTCATCTCTTAAAGATAAAAGCTCATCATAAGCTTGTCTAATCTCATCTATGCTGTTACAAATCTTGCAAAAATCATCTCTTAAAAATCCTAAAGATCTAACAAAATCCATCATATCACTATGAGTATCAAATTTAAGATCATTTGCACCTACGCCCCATGGGTAAAATTTTAATTTTCTTGATTTTGTTATACCTGAGTCTAATTGTCTTAGGCTACCAGCAGCTGCATTTCTAGGATTAGCTAGTAGATTTTGACCATCTTTAGCACGATTAGCATTAATCTTTTCAAAATCACTTTTAGTTATAACTACTTCGCCTCTAATTTCAATAAGACCGCTATATGGAATCTGCAAAGGCACAGAACTAATAACCCTAGCATTGCTAGTAACATCCTCACCAATGGATCCATCTCCACGAGTAGCTGCACTTATTAAAACTCCATTTTCATAGGTTAAATTTAAGCTTGCACCATCAAATTTAGGCTCTACAAAAAATCTCT
>JAFVMP010000042.1 GCA_017506845.1 Campylobacter sp. | reverse complement strand
GGTCTTAGTGCAGGACTTTATGCTACTCGCGGTGGATTGAAAAATGTAGTAATGTTTGAAAGAGGTATGCCAGGCGGTCAAATTACAAGTAGCTCTGAGATGGAGAACTATCCTGGCGTTGCTACTGTTATGGATGGTATGAGTTTTATGGCTCCATGGCTTGAGCAATGCACTAGATTTGGCTTAAAACATGAGATGGCTGGTGTAGAAAAAGTAGCTAAAAATAGCGATGGAAGCTTTACTATCACTTTAGAAGGTGGTAAAACTGAACAAGCTAAAGCTGTAATCGTATGTACTGGTTCAACTCCAAAAAGAGCAGGATTTAAAGGAGAGGATGAATTCTTTGGTAAAGGCGTTAGTACTTGTGCTACTTGTGATGGATTTTTCTATAAAAATAAAGAGGTAGCAGTCTTAGGTGGTGGCGATACAGCAATTGAAGAAGCAGAGTATTTATCTAGAATTTGTTCAAAGGTATATCTAATCCATCGCCGTGATACATTTAGAGCAGCTCCAAGTTCAGTTGAAAAAGTTAAGAAAAATGAAAAAATCGAACTAATCTTAAATGCTGGAATAGAAGAAGTTTATGGAGATAGCACTGCAGGAGTAAAAGGCGTTAAAATCAAGCTAGCCGATGGAAGTATAAGAGATTTAGTAGTGCCAGGTATATTTACTTTTGTTGGGTTAAATGTAAGAAATGAAGTATTAAAAGATGGTGATAACTTTATTTGCGATATCTTACCAACTGGCCAGGTAAAAGTAGATCTAAAAATGCAAACATCAACTCCAGGTTTATTTGCTGCAGGCGATTTAAGACAAGATGCTCCTAAGCAAGTAGTTAGCGCAGCTGCTGATGGTGCTGTAGCTGCACTTAGCGCTATGAGTTATATTGAGAGCTTACATTAATTCTTAAGCCACTTGCCTTAGCGAGTGGCTCTTTTATAAAATTCAATTTACTTATATCAAATTTTTATCTTTTTTTAGCTAAAATAAAATCTTAATTTATCCAAAAAAGGGCGATGATGATTCGTATAGGTTTACACGGTGCAAGCGGTAAGATGGGAAGTGAGATAATCGCAAATTTAAAAGGGCTTAGCAATGCAAAGTTATCAGTAGCATATACTATAGAGCCTATGAGTGTAGATGATGGTGTGATAGTAACTGATAAGTATGATGTTTTATTTGATAATAGCGATGTTGTGATCGATTTTAGTATCGCAAGCGCGTCGATAAATCTTATAAATTATGCTAGAACCAATCCAAAACCACTGGTTATAGGTACTACTGGATTAGGCAATGAAGGTGCTGAGCTAATCAAACTTGCAAGTGCTATGATGCCAATACTTCAAGCTACAAATATGAGTTTAGGTGTAGCAGTGCTAAATCGTTTAACTGAGATTGCTAGTAGAGTGCTAAGTGATTTTGACATTGAGATTTTAGAGATGCATCATCGCAATAAGATAGACGCTCCAAGTGGCACAGCATTGACACTTGGCGAACATGCTGCAAAAGGTAGAAATTTAAGTTTAGCAAATGTTAGAGTAAGTGGCCGTGATGGAATGATAGGAGCTAGAAGCAAAGATGAGATTGCTGTAATGGCTTTGCGTGGTGGTGATATCGTTGGACGCCATACAGTGGGATTTTATAACGATGGTGAATATATAGAGTTAAATCACACCGCTACAAGTAGAGCTACATTTGCTAAAGGTGCGATAAAGGCTGGAATTTGGCTAGCTAATAAAGAGCCAAAATTATATACAATCTATGATGCTTTAGGAATATAATATGTGTGCAATAGTTGGAGTAATCAATTCAAAAGACGCAGCAAAAACAGCTTATTATGGGTTGTTTTCTATGCAACACAGAGGTCAAGAGGCAAGCGGTATAAGTGCAAGCTATAATCATCAGATTAAAACTATTAAAAATAGAGGTTTAGTAACTGAAGTTTTTGATAATGATAGTTTTGAAATATTACAAGGTCAGATGGCTATAGGCCACAATAGATATTCAACTGCTGGTAGCGATAGTGTGCTAGATGCTCAGCCAGTGAGTGCAAAATACTCTTTAGGCGAGATTAGTATTGTTCATAATGGAAATTTGATTAATAAACACGAAGTTAGAGAAAGATTGATAGAAGATGGTGCGATATTTCAGTCAAATATGGATACAGAAAATATCTTGCACTTAATAGCAAAAAGCAAAAAAGAGAATTTACAAGATCGTATTATTGAAGCTTTAGAGCAGATTGTAGGTGCGTATTGTCTGCTTATTTTAAGTCGCTCTAAGATGTTTGTAGTACGCGATCCATATGGGATTAGACCTCTTAGCATTGGAAGATTAAAAGATGGTGGTTATATTGTAGCTAGTGAGACTTGTGCTTTTGATTTAGTAGGTGCGACATATGTAAGAGATGTAGCACCTGGAGAGATGATAGTATTTGAAGAGGGCAAAAGTGCCTTTAAAAGCATAGAGTTATTTGAAGCTAAAGACCCTAGATTGTGTGCATTTGAATATATATACTTTGCTCGTCCTGATAGCATGATAGATGGTAAAAATGTATATCAAATTAGAAAAAAACTAGGAGAAATTCTAGCTGATAAATCTAGCTGTAAAGCTGATTTTGTAGTGCCTGTGCCAGACTCTGGTGTTCCTGCGGCGTTAGGATATGCAGCTAGGAGTAATATACCATTTGAAATGGCAATTGTAAGAAATCACTATGTAGGTAGGACATTTATAGAGCCAACTCAAGAGATGAGAAATCTAAAAGTTAAATTAAAACTAAATCCTATGAGTAGTGTTTTAAACGGCAAAAGCGTTGTAGTTATCGATGATAGTATCGTGCGTGGTACAACTAGCAAGAAAATAGTAGAGCTATTGCGCAATGCTGGGGCTAAAGAGATACATATGAAAATAGCTGCTCCAGAGATTAAACATCCTTGTAGATATGGTATTGATACGCCAAGTTATGAAGAATTAATAAGTGCTAAAATGGATGTTGATGAGGTTTGCAAATTTATTGGTGCTGATAGTTTGGAGTTTTTAAGCATTGATGAGCTAGTATGCGGCCTTGGCAATGAGAGAAAATACTCTTTAGTTAGCTTTGATGGAGATTATTTTATAAGCTAAATTTAATCTATCCTTATTTTAAGGATAGACCCTATATATGTATAAAAATATCCTTTATATAATTTTATAATTTTGGAATTAAATTTGCTTATTAAAAATTTATATTTTTAATATAAGGAGCAGGTATGTTTAAAATTTCATTTAGTTTAGCATTAGTTTCAATGCTTGGGTTTGATGCTTTGGCAAATGATTTTATACAAGGCAAGGATAAGATTATACGTAATAATACAACGATATATTTAGACAAAACTTCTAAGTATAAGTCAAGTTATGAAAGTGGTATTTTAGATAAATCAATAGAAGCTATGAAAAAAGCATTTTTTAAAAATAAAATGCAAACTAAAGGTTTAGCTCCAGATGTATCACAAGTTATAATTTTAGATGTTTGTTCACAACAATTTAAAAATTATACAGGATATGATTGTGAGTATATATTAGACAATCAAACAATCACTGGTGCAGATCATGGTGGAAATCCATTTTTTGTAATTACTGGCGTAATTGGATATGGTGGAAGTAGTACGGATAGTGCAACTTATAATGGAAATCAAGCTGTATTATTAGATATTGCTGGTATGGATATGAACGGTGATAATATTATAGATGGTTGGCAAGAAATATGGGATATATCAACTCCTTATAATGATAGTGGTAGATTTGTATATACTGCTAGAAGTATTAATTCTGGCTTATCTATGAGTACATGGATTCAAATTCAATAAAGGAGCAGGTATGAGAGTTGAAAATTCTTTTTTAAATATTGAGTCTAAGCAATCAAAAAATAGCTCTTTAAATACGCAAGGCGACTTTCAAAAAGTACTTGATGACTCAAATCCGTTAATAAAAAAAGTAGGCAATGCGTATGCTCTAAATACAACTGGCGGAATGGAAGAGGCTTTTTTTGTGAGTGCGTCTATGTGGGCTGCTGCTGCTAGAGATAGTGCTATTACAGATACTTCAGTTGCTAGAGATGAATTTGCATTAAATAAATTAAGTAGCATTGATAGAAGTGCAAAAGCTGATGCTTTAGAGATGATGATAAGGGTTTTGGGTGATAAAAATACAATCCAACACCATGCCAGCTCATCATTAAGCAAAGCAGAATTTGACTCGCAAAAACAAGAGACACAAAACTATCTAAAAGATATTTTGGCTAAAATTTAAATTGCTAAATTTGGATATTTGACTATATACTTAAAAAATATTAGTAAAAATAGTGTTAAAAATTGCATTCTGTAAGACTCTTTTGATTAGAATTTGAATCAAAGGGTCTTTTGTTAATAAAATTATTGATTTGTCGGTATGATGGTGATGATAAAATAGATATTACTATGATATAGATGCTATAAAAATCTTAAAGAAAGTAGTAAAATATAAGGTGTTAAGATTGATTTTGATATAAAATATAAAAAGCATTTGCATTAGTAGTAGTGTCTTTATAGCAATTTTTATCTTGTTTTGATTATGAAAACTTTGCTAATTTTATCTAAAGTTTAATATATTTTTATTATATTTATAGTTGCAATGCTTAAATTTGGATTGTTAAATAGAATAATTCAAATTTACAATGGGTAATTACTTAAAAATAATTACCCGCCGTCTACGAACTCTATAATCTCGATTTTCATACCATCTTTTATTGTAAAATCGCTCCAATTAGCTCTTGGGACAATCTGCATATCTACTTTAGCAGTTAGAAAAACTCTAGATAAGTCTCGTGAGAGTGCAAACTTCTCTAAATTTAACATACTAGCCCAAAGCGGAAGCTACGCTATGAGTCAAGCCAACTCAGTACAACAAAATATATTAAGACTATTACAGTAAAATCTGATTTTAGGAAGTGCCATTATTATAATAGCACTTCATTAAAACAATTTTTGAAATTTTATTGCTTTTAGTAAAAGTTTTGATTAGGCTAAGTTTTTAATTAATGCATTATCTCTTAAAATATATTTTTATTCTTTTAATAGTAAGATTATCACATAAAATAAATTATATTCATTATCAATTTTGATTGTATATAAATTTATATATAATATAGTTGCAAGTTGAATTTAGATAAAATGCTACTTAAAGGAAGTAGATGAGACCTAATAAGAATAAAACAAATATAAAATTAAAAGAAGATATAGCCAAATGTAAAGAAAGTTTAAAGAGTCGGTTTATAAAGCTGGGCGGTAGAAATTATGGAATTTATCAATCTAAAGAGATAGATAAGTTTTTAAAATCAGCCTTTGATATAGTTAAATTAGACTCATTTGGTGAGTTTGTATTAAGTGATGATAGTGTGCCACTATGCGTGGTGGCTATAGGTAGTTATGCGCTTGGTGAAATGAGTGTTAAAAGCAGTATTGACCTAGCTATAATCTACAAAAATGAATTAGGCTATAATTCTAAAGCCATTGCTCAAAGATATTTGCAAATTTTAAAAAACGTAGGCTTAGATATAGAGGCAAAACTATATGAACAAGATGAGTTGTGTGTGATATCTAATGATATTGAACTAGCGATATTGTTTAGCCATATTCGTTTAGTATGTGGCTCAAAAATTCTATATAAAAATATTAAAACTCAAATTACTCAAATCAATAAAGATAAAAAAGATGAGCTAATTCGTTATCATTTAAATAAACTCGAACCAATGAACTGTCCACACTATTTAGATTGTAGTCCAAATTTGCTTAATGGTAGTG
>JAFVMP010000003.1 GCA_017506845.1 Campylobacter sp. | reverse complement strand
GATGAGTGGATACAAACAACCAAAAAACGCACCATCGCACATCAAGATCCATTTGCCAAACTGCTTAAACATACTCAAATTTTTAAAGATTTTCTAGCTAATAAGGAATTTAATCTAAGCAACTATACAGTACTAAGCTTTGTAGTTTTTGATAAAACTAGAATTAGTATGTCTAAACAAATTAGGCAAAATAAGCAGATAATTACTAAACATAATTTTTTAAATCTAATACATAAAAATCACAATAAAATACGCCCAAATAGCGATGAGCAAAATAGATTAAAAGAAATTCTAAGCTCTATGACTGTATGGTCTAGACTTCATCTATATGGTGGTGAGGTGCTAACTGGGTCTATACGATACTTTTTAATTGGTAGTAAAAAGAAAAAACTACCAAAACATTTTAGAGTAAATTTAGATCTAAACTGGCAAAGAAATAGCACAATAAGCTTTATTAACGCACTTTTTGGCAAACGAAAAAAACTCAAAATTAAATCTAAAATATATAAAATTCATCCAAACGATAGCGTAGGATTTATTCAAGCTGGTGGATATGGAATTAAGCATATTAAATTTGGCTTAATAGAAAAAATAGTAAAAGATGATGAAATTATCTAATTCTTCTTATATTTGTTTTAGATATTTTATAAATTTTTGAAGCTTGTGCTGGGGTGAATTTTGTATCTATAATTATATCAGCATTAGCTACCGCAAATTCGATATCAAATACCTTTTTATGAGGGTTTGCACTAGTAGAATATACCCATTCTAATTTATCTAATAGCTTAGTGTGTGGATGATCTTTTACTACTCTGATAGCTTTTAAATTTGGATATATGAATGTTGTTTTTTTGGAGCGGCGTATTAGATTTTTATACTTTTTTGGTACGCGTGAAAAGTTTTGCAAATTTTTAAATTTGCTTACACAGATTAAACATGGTTGATTTAATGGGCGATTTTTAATAGAATTTAATTTTTTTAAGTCTTTGCTTAAAAATCCAGCCGTTGTATCAGTTTGTGCTAGGTAAATCATTTAAATATATCTTAAATAAGTTGCCACGACTAAGCGTGGCAAATTTATTATCTATTTAGATACTCTTGCAAGCTCTTAACCTCTAAGGCTGCTTCATTTGAGCTAATTGATTCAGCTGCTTTTAGGGCTGCATTCATATTTGTAAAGTATGGAATTTTAAACCTTAATACCGCTTGGCGAATCTTAACTGCATCGCTTGTACTACTTTTAGAATCGCTAGTATTTACTGCTAGTGCAATTTGTGAGTTTTTGAGTTTATCTTCGATATTTGGACGGCCTTCACTAATCTTATAAACCATTTCACATTTTACTCCAGCTTGAGCTAAAGTTTTATATGTACCACCAGTTGCTACAATCTCAAAACCTAAATTTTCAAATTTCTTAGCTAGTTCAATACCGCGGTTCTTATCTGCATCAGCTAAACTGATAAAGACAGTACCGCCACTTGGCAAGATATTTTTAGCTGCAATTTGTGATTTAACAAAGCTCTTTTCAAAGCTATCGCTAATACCCATAACCTCGCCAGTACTTTTCATCTCTGGCCCTAAGATTAGATCAGCTCCACTTAATTTATTAAATGGGAAGACGCTCTCTTTAACACATACTACACCATTTAGGCTTGGTTTATAAATTTCACCATCAAATTCAACTACTTTAAATTGATCATAAAACTCAAGCGCCTCTTTTAAATTACCTTGCCACATTACGCGTGTTGCTACCTTAGCCATTGGTAAGCCTGTAGCCTTACTTACAAATGGCACTGTACGGCTAGCCCTTGGATTAACCTCGATAATATATAATTTATCATTATATACAGCAAATTGAATATTCATCAAACCTACTACGCCTAATTTAAGCGCTATATCTTTTGTACAGCTCTCAACTTGATCCATAATATCTTTAGAAAGATTGCAAGGAGGAAGGATGCTAGCACTATCGCCACTATGAATTCCAGCCTCTTCTATATGCTCCATAATCGCACCGATATATACATCTTTGCCATCGCTAATAGCATCTACATCAAGCTCAGTTGCATCTTGCAAAAACTTATCAAGTAAAACTGGAGAGTTATTACTAACTCTAACTGCTTCACTCATATACTCTTTAAGCTCAAGTTCGCTATGAACTCTTCTCATTGCTCTACCACCTAAGACATAGCTAGGGCGAACTAAAACTGGATAGCCGATTTTATTTGCCTTTTCTAGTGCTTCAGATTCGCTAATAGCAGTATCATTATCAGGCTGAGCTACATTAACTAAGCGGATAAACTCACTAAATTTCTTTCTATCTTCAGCAATATCAATTACTCTAGCTGTAGTTCCAATAATCTTAGCACCGATCATTGATAGGCGTTTAGAAAATTTAAGCGGAGTCTGTCCACCAAAATGAACAATAACGCCATCTGGATTTTCACGCTCAATTACTGCTCTTAAATGTTCAAAATCAATTGGTTCAAAATATAAAATATCACTAGTATCATAGTCAGTTGATACAGTTTCAGGATTACAATTATACATAATAGTTGTAACACCTAAATCTCTTAAAGCATAGCTAGCATGAACACAACAATAATCAAACTCAATACCTTGACCTATACGATTAGGGCCTCCGCCAATTATTAAAACTTTTTTATTATTACTATTTGTAGGTAAATTTGGTAGATTTGGAGTGATGTTTGTGCTACTATATAGATATGGAGTTAGTGCTGGAAACTCACCACCACAAGTATCAACCTCGCTATATTCTAAGCCAATTTGGTGACGCATTCTAGCATAATATATATCGTTTTGACTTAACTCTAAATTATCTTTAGCATTGATTAAATGCGCTATCATCTTATCGCTAAAGCCCCAAGTTTTAGCCTTTCTTAATAGCTCTTTATCATTTAAAATATCCATATCTATACGGTCTTCAAATTCAATTATCTCATAAATTTGAGTTAAAAACCATCTATCAATCTTAGTTAATTCATAAACATCTTCTACGCTTTTACCATTTCTAAAAGCTTGTGCAATATATAAAATTCTATTTTCATGGCCATTTCTTAATCCAAAAACCAAATCTTCATCGCTTAAATTTAGATGATTAAATCCACTATAATCTTTTTCTAAGCTACAAAGAGCTTTTTGAACGCTCTCTTTAAAACTTCTACCAATTGCCATAACCTCGCCAACACTTTTCATTGCAGTGCCTAGATATGGATTAGAACCTGGGAATTTTTCAAAGGTAAATCTAGGAATTTTAGTTACTATATAATCAATTACTGGTTCAAAGCTTGCTGGTGTCCCTGTAATATCGTTTTTAATCTCATCAAGAGTAAAGCCAACGGCTAACATAGTTGCTACTTTAGCAATTGGGTAACCTGTAGCCTTACTAGCTAGGGCTGAGCTTCTACTTACGCGTGGATTCATCTCAATTACAGTCATTCTACCATTTTTTGGATTTACAGCAAATTGCACATTGCTGCCTCCAGTATCTACGCCAATTTCACGCAAGATTTTAAAGCTTGCATCACGCATATATTGATACTCTTTATCAGTTAGCGTAAGAGCTGGTGCTACGGTTATAGAGTCTCCTGTATGCACACCCATAGGATCAAAGTTTTCAATAGAACAGACGATAATGCAGTTATCAGCTCTATCTCTAATAACCTCCATCTCATACTCTTTCCATCCTAACAAACTCTCTTCTATTAAAATCTCATTTATTGGACTAGCCTCAATCCCACTCTCAGCAATATCTCTAAACTCATCAAGGTTATATGCTACGCCGCTACCAGCACCGCCAAGAGTATAACTAGCTCTAATAATAAGCGGGAATCCAATCTCATTAGCAGCTTTTAGTGCTTCTTCCATATTGTATGCATACATAGATTTTGGTAGATCCATACCGATTTTAATCATAGCCTCTTTAAATGCTACCCTATCTTCTCCTTTTTTAATCGCTTCTGGATTAGCGCCTAGGAATTTAACATCGCCAAGCATATTATTTTCATAAAGCTCCATAGCCACATTTAAAGCAACCTGGCCACCCATCGTAGGTAAGAGCGCATCTACATTCTCTTTTTTAATAATTCTACTAATGCTCTCTTTAGTAATTGGCTCAATATATGTTGCATCGGCAAAGTCTGGATCTGTCATAATTGTAGCTGGATTTGAGTTAATTAGTACTACTCTATAGCCTAACTCTTTTAAAGTCTTAGCAGCCTGAGTACCACTATAATCAAATTCGCAAGCCTGGCCGATGATAATAGGACCACTACCTATTAACAAAATCGTCTTGATATCGTCTCTTTTTGGCATAGTTCTACCCCTCTTAATTTATATGCATTTTAAGATTATCAATTTATTTTGATTTCAAATAAAAACTAAGCGTAATTATATTGAATTGTAGATAAAAATCAGCATAAAAAGGAGAAAAAATTACTGTTAAATTTAGCAATTTATATTAAATTTAATCAAAATAGTAAAGCTATTGATTTGTTACAACATAAAGATAGCTTGGGACTTGAATTTTTAAATCAGTTTCTACAATTGCGCTTTTATATAGTTCTTCTTCATAAACTTTGGTAATTTTACCTACTGGAACACCGCTAAAAAATATCCCATCAAGCCCACTAGTATAAACCTCATCGCCGACTTTTGGGCTTAGCCATTGAGCAATAAATTTAACTACAATATTCTTACCATTTCCTGTAGCAATTCCTGCTATGCGCTGCTCTCCTATACTAACTGAAAATGTCGACTTTGGATCGGTTTGTAGTAGAGCAAGCGGACTGCCATCTTTATTTATCACGATTCCAGCAGTTTTACCCTGCGAGATTAAGCCATAGATTTTATTTTCATCAAATTCATCAAAATCAATCCAAACCTTATCATGATCGCCAATATTCATATATGATAGTGCACGAACCAACTGGATATTTGGTGTAAATTTAGTAGAGTTTTGTTCATTTAATAAAGCATCAAGCTTATAAGCAAAAGCTGAAAGTAGCGTAACAGAGCGCTCTAATTCAATATTTTGTTCTCTAAGCGCTCTTATCTCGCTGGCTTGATTAAAATGTTCATTGATAGTATCTATGATAAAATCCCTGCTATCTTGGTATAAAGATAGTGTAAGCTTAACCCCGCTCATCACTACACTTCTAGCATAATCGCTTAAGTAAAATGATATAAAACCTAAGCAGATAACTATCAATAAGAATTTAAGTTTATTCATTGATTAATTGGTGTAAAAGTCCTATCTCTTCTAAAGCCTTACCAGTACCTCTAGCCACTGCAAGAAGTGGTTCATCAGCTACATATACAGGCAACTTAACAATATCAGATAGATACTTATCTAGCCCCCTAATAAGTGCTCCACCACCGGTTAGCACGACACCACGCTCAACTATATCACCAGCTAAATCAGGCGGCATATTTTCTAAAACTGTTTTTAACGCATCAGCAATCTCTTTTAGGGATTCTCTCATTGCCTCTCTAATATCTTCACTAGTAATTTCGATACGGCTCAATAGGCCACTTACTTGATCTCGTCCTTTTATAACCATAGATAGCTCTTTAGGCAACTGGATCGCTGAGCCGATTTTGATTTTTATCTCTTCACCGTTTCTCTCACCAATTAATAGATTAAATTTCTCTTTTACATAGTTTACAATGCTTGCATCAAGCTTATCTCCTGCAGTTCTAATGCTTTTAGAAATTACCAAACCTCCTAAAGATACCACACCAATCTCAGTTGTACCACCTCCGATATCAACTACTAAACTACCTTGCGGTTCACGAACCGGCAAATTTGCTCCAATTGCTGCAGCCATAGGTTCTTCAATTAAAAAAACCTCTCTAGCTCCAGCTGATAACGCACTTTCTCTTACAGCTTTTCTTTCTACTTGAGTTAAGCCATATGGTACAGAGATAATAATTCTAGGGCGTAAAAATGTCTTTCTTCTATGAGTCTTTTCGATAAAATATCTAATCATTTTCTCAGTCATATCAAAATCAGCTATAACTCCATCTCTCATCGGTCTAATAGCTTCTATATCACCTGGAGTCTTACCTACCATCTCCTTAGCATCCTGTCCAACTGCTAGTATCTTTTGCTTACCATACTTCTCTCTTTGAACTGCGACGACGCTTGGTTCGTTAATTACAATACCTTTATCTTTTATTAAAACCAATGTATTTGCTGTACCTAAATCAATACCCATATCACTTGAAAAAAGTCCTACTAGTTGGTCTAAAATCATATATCCCCTTTTATTTTACTTTCATTAATAACGGCTTTGCTTCGCCATCGATTACACTTTTTGATATTATTACATCATAGCCATTTAGTTCTGGAAGGTCATACATAATATCTATCATAACATCTTCCATTATACTTCTTAGGCCTCTAGCGCCTGTTTTGCGTTTAATAGCTTGATTTGCTACCTCTTTAATCGCCTCATCTTCAAATTTAAGCCTAGCCCCATCAATAGCAAAAAGCTTTTCATACTGCCTTAAAAGTGCATTTTTTGGCTGAGTTAATATTCTTATCATATCCTCAGTCGTAATTTCATTTAAAGTAGTAATAGCATGCAATCTACCAATAAGCTCAGGAATAAGTCCAAAATGCACTAAATCATCAGGCTCTACAAGACTAAGTAAATTTG